>CAMAYA010000121.1 GCA_945862275.1 Legionella genomosp. 1
TAAGGCTTGCACCCGGTCTCACCTCAATCCGTTTGATTTTAAAACGTGGGCCTTCTTCCAATACGGTATAAGCACCCCAAGGCCGATGAACGGTGCGATGCAATTTGTGTGTTTCGTGCCCTTTCGCTTTTAATTGCGCATAAATCCGTTTCACGTCTTGGGCCCGTGATTTATCGGCAACCAATAAGGCATCAGGCGTATCAATGATCAATAGGTTATCAAGCCCCACCGCACCCACCAGGCGATCGGTACTGCGAATGTAGCAATTCGACACATCACACAGCAGCGCCTCGCCTTCAATTCGATTGCCTTCCGCGTTCGGTTCGGACAGATCTCCAAATGCATTCCATGATCCAATGTCACTCCAGCCGATTCGACAAGGAACAACAGCCACATGACTCGATTTTTCAATGACCGCATAGTCAATTGAATTATCAGGCACAAGATGAAAGCTGGTCGCATCCAATTCCAGTTGCGAAAAGCCCTTTCCAGTTGCACGGCGTGATTGTTCCAGACACGTTTTAGTCGCCAAAAGAATGCCTGGGCTGTGATGGTCCATTTCCTGGATTAACAAGCCCGCTGTAAAACAAAACATGCCCGAATTCCAAAGAAATCGGCCGGAATCCACATATTCCTGCGCTTTTTCCAGCGATGGTTTTTCAATGAAATTCAAGACATCATGCCCATCGGCTTCAATATAACCATACCCTGTCTCGGGATTTTCAGGCTGAATACCAAATGTGACCAATTTCCCCTGCTGAGCCAGCTCCATCGCCTCATCTACTGCGGCTGAAAACGCTTCAAAATCGGAGATCAAATGATCCGCAGGCAACACCAGCATCAGCGCATCTGGGCCATATTGGTCAGCAATTTGAAGTGCGGCTGCCGCAATAGCGGCGGCTGTGTTGCGGCCAAATGGCTCTAATATATAGGCCGTAGCATGGAGTGCCTCGTTGATTTCACGAAACGCGTCTTCCGTCTTAAAGAACAAATCACGGTTGGTTGCCACTAAAATTTCTTCAACCCCAGGCAACAACGACGCGCGCAAAAATGTTTTTTGCAACAAGCTTTGTCCATCAGCCAAGCGAATGAAGGGCTTCGGATGGGACTCACGTGAGACAGGCCAAAGCCGTGCCCCCACGCCACCGCATAAAATAACGGGTATTAGATGCATAATACTCTCTAGAATGTTTACTAAAAGACAAGATAATTGGAGCATAATCCATAAGGACTTGCTAATATTACGCCACTCAAAAATAATTGTCCACAGGCTAGAAAATGCTCATCAAACAGGCGCCATGGATTAACGGCAAGGCTCTTCAAACCCTTTTTGTTCTCTATCTGCTCTCAAACCTCCTACTGCTTTTAAATATCAACGGCCTCTATTGGGATGACTGGGTGTTGTATCACCAATCATTCGATGAAATGAAAGACATGATGAATCAACTCACGGGGAACGCCCACGTATTTGAATACCTTCACCACGCGCTCAGTCAGATTGGAAACGGGGTCTTTCCCTACCGACTCCTAACGACCATCGTTTATTTTTTATCTGGATTATTTCTCTACTATATACTGAGTGACATCAAGTCACTCTCCCGAAAATCCGGTTTTTATATCACGTTATTGTTCATTGTTCTTCCTGTTAACAGCGCGCGAGTCGCTTTGTGCGACGTCCAGTATGGTTTGTTTTTATGTGTTTTTTTTATGGCGTTTTGGCTACTTACGCGTTATGTAAACCAGATTGACCGTTCCATTTTTTTCAGGGCCGCGATATTAGGACTTTTTTTCCTGTCGTTCTTTGTCAGCTCATTGCTCGTTTTTTACGCCATTGTGATCCTGTATCTTTTTTACGAGTCCAATCGCCAGGCAACCAAGGTCCTGGTCCACTATGCTGATTTTATCTGTCTCCCTGTTTTATTCTATTGCATAAAATCCATTTATTATGTGCCATACGGTCTCTATAGCCATTACAACGCCATTTCAACAGATTATCTTGTTGTGATGCTTAATCTGGCTCAAGCTGTAAAAATGGCCTTTTATAAACCATTGGTTCAAGCATTTGCCGTGTCTCAACAATTTCTATTTTTGCTATGCGTTACCATGGCTTTTCTTTTCTTGTATTTGCGAGAAGAGCCTGTTGAATCACAGCAAAAAAAGCCGATCATCCTGATGGCATTAGGTATCTTGTTTTTTATGTTGGCTGTATTTCCTTATGTCGCCGTTGGGAAAATACCTGCGCTAGACCATTTTGACTCAAGACACATGCTACTCATCCCCTTAGGCCTTTCCTTCTTTCTTTATTCCATCATCCTTTTCATGGAACGATTAAATCGTGCGTTTGCTCACATTGCATTGATCACCTTGCTCAGCGCGTGCATCCTAAAAAACATGCATGATCAAACGCAGTACCTGAAGGATTGGTTTTATCAAGTGGCATTGGAAGAGCACTACAAAGACAATCCAATCATTAATGACAACACGACCTTTCTTTTTAAATCCAACATCGCGTTTGCAAATCATCGATCCATGCAATTTTACGAACACAACGGTCGATTAAAAAAAGTCTTTGGCGACGATACGCGCTTTATGGGGGATAATGTGAGCGAGCTGCAAACCTATGCGTCCTATAAAAACTATCCACGTTATAATTTTTCCACATGGACCCCGTCAACACCCGTGACCGTCATCATTCAAAAATCCGAAAACCATGACCTAACGCAAAAGCCTTTTTTGACTTTATTGATATCCATGCTTCATAATGACACTAAATTTCGCCGTGAGGTGAAGAAATTGATTACCATGGACGTGGCTTAACATGACCTATAATATAAACATTCAACCGGCCAATATTCACTACCAAGCCTCTTCTGATACCACACTATTGGATGCGGCATTGGCGAATAAACTATCATTGCAACACAGCTGCAAAAAAGGCACTTGCGGGACCTGTTCGGCAACCGTTCTGTCTGGCGTCATTAAAAATGAATCGGGCGAGCTCGTCAACACAGGCGCGGTGTTGACATGCCAATCTTACGCACAAAGTGACGTGGTGTTAAAAGCAACTTACTACCCCGAATTGGCAGACATCCCCTGCGTGACCCTGCCCTGCAAAATTGACCAGCAATCGTTTTTAACGGATGACATTCTGATCATAACGCTTCGCCGTCCTCCTACAACGCCCTTTCGCTACCTCCCGGGACAATATATCGATTTAATCGCAGGCGGCATCAGACGCAGTTATTCTATCGCAAACACTTGCATCGAAGGCACGCGCATCGAACTTCATGTCCGTCTTCTCCCGGAAGGGGAGTTTAGCCAAGTATTAAAGCACAGCACGCTCCATCAACTCATGCGTTTGGAAGGACCTAAAGGCACATTCTTTATTCGAGAGGCAACCAATCCCATCGTGTTTCTTGCTGGAGGGACGGGTTTCGCGCCTGTCAAAGCAATGGTTGAGGGATTGTTAGCGAATAAATCAGCGCGACAAATCTATATTTACTGGGGGATGCCGCGCGCCTCGTCATTGTATACAGACGTTGGCAAGTCGTGGACAAATGAATATGATCAGGTGCATTATGTACCGGTCATTTCGTCAGAGGATGCTGAATGGGCAGGTCGCCGAGGGTTTGTGCATCAAGCCGTTTTGGATGATTTCCCTAATTTAAGTGATTACCATGTTTATGCCTGTGGTTCGCCTTTGATGATCGATGCCGCAAAAAATGCGTTTATTACAAAAGGACTGGATTCGGCCCATTTTTATTCGGATGCCTTTGTTCCTTCATAACCTATAAATCACACACGGAGTAACATATGAAAGCAGTGATTCTTGCCGGGGGGTTAGGCACGCGATTAAGTGAAGAAACGGCCTTAAAGCCCAAACCCATGGTTGAAATTGGGGGCAAACCGATTCTTTGGCACATTATGAAACAATACTCCGCCCACGGCGTGCATGATTTTGTCATTTGCTGTGGTTATAAGGGCTATCTGATTAAAGAATATTTTGCGAACTATTTTCTTCACATGTCTGATGTAACCTTTGATATGCGCGCCAATGCCATGCAAGTGCATCACAAACGTGCAGAAGATTGGACCGTCACTTTGGTCGATACCGGTGAAAATTCAATGACCGGAGGCCGTTTATTGCGTGTCGCTGAACACATCAAAGATGAAGAGCAATTTTGCTTTACTTATGGCGATGGCGTGGCCAATGTCGACATTACGGCGTCCATTGCGTTTCATAGAAACCACCAAAAATTAGCCACGTTAACCGCCACATACCCACCAGGCCGTTTTGGTGCTCTGGATATTGAAAACGGTCGCGTCAATCAATTTCAAGAAAAACCAAAAGGCGATGGCGGCATGATCAATGGCGGCTTTTTTGTCTTATCACCTGACGTACTCCATTACATTGACGGGGACCAATGCACCTGGGAGCAATCACCGCTCAAAGAATTAGCCGCAGAAGGGCAATTAATGGCCTTTGAACACCATG
>CAMAYA010000122.1 GCA_945862275.1 Legionella genomosp. 1
CTAAGAAAAACCTGCAAGCATTGAGCACCCACATGGCTACGGCGCAGCTTGAACGCGGCTACCAAAGCAATGATTGGCTTCTCTTGAAAGCGCGCTATTATTTAGAATTATCCACCATCAATGCGCAATGGAGTGACAATGCCCCCGCAACAGTGGCGCTATTGCAAGCGGCCGATGCCCTGCTGGCAACCTTGCATGATCCACGTGCAGTTCCTATACGGCAAGCCATTGCAGAAGAGATCGCAGAATGGCAAGCCATTCCTCCCCTGGACATTACAAGATTGCTCACTCAATTGGATGCAGCTCAACAAACGATTGATCGTTTGACTGTAAAAGTAATCCCCTCGCTCTCGCCCCCCCCTCCACCAGATATAGCTCAAAAGCCCTCTAAAACATGGCGAGACCGGCTTCAGGCCACCTTGCATCAGTTAGAACACTTCGTGGTGATTCAGCATCATGATGAGGCTATTCAACCCTTGTTTACGCCGGCTTATGAATCCATGTTGCGGGAAAATATACGTCTCAACCTTCAAGAAGCACAATGGGCGGTCATCAAACACAACTCAAAAGTGTATCAACTGTCATTGACTCAAGCCATCGACACCATGAAGCGCGCTTTTGATCTGAGTCACCCCATCACGCAGTCCATCATACGACAATTAACGGTAATGCAAAAATTACAGCTGCATCGAGCCAAACCGGCCTTTGGGCAACCCCTGGTATTACTCAATCAATGGATTGAATCTATGCCTAACCGCACCGTTGAACCACCTGCTGTAAACGAACCGCCTCTTGAAGGGGAGCATTCATGATAATTCGCGCCGTGTTGATTTTTGTCCTTCTGCTGGCATCGGTGTGGTTAGGCGTGCAATTGCATCTTGATCCAGGTTATGTGTTGATTGCCATCCATCATTGGACGATAGAAAGCACGCTCGTTGTTGCTCTTTTAGGATTGAGCTTGTTTTTTTTAATGTTGCATGGACTCCTCTTGTTGCTGCACTGGATTGCCCATACTCCTCAATCCTGGAGGCATTGGAGGGCATTGCGCCGCACCCATAATGCACAAGAAAACACACGCCAAGGATTAATTGAGTTCAGTGAGGGGCATTGGTTGCGCGCTAAAAATTATTTAATAAACGCCTTACCCGACACTGACACGCCGTTGCTCAACTACTTAACTGCCGCCCGTGCGGCACAAGAAATGGGTGACAGCAAACTACGGGATGACTACCTGCGTGAAGCGCAACAATCCATGCCCGAAGCGAAGATAGCCGTTGAATTAACCCAAGCACAATTGCAATTGGCCAACCGACAATGGGAGCAGGCGCTCGCTACATTGCGACACCTGCAGGATTTATCCCCTCACCATCCGTATGTGTTAAAACTCTTGATGCATCTGTATGAAGAAGTAAAAGACTGGCCCCAATTAATTGCCTTGTTGCCTGCATTAAGGCGCCATGATGTCGTATCGGAAGAGGCATTTGTGCGTTTGCAGAGACACGCTTACTTGCAAGCATTGCAAGACCTCGTAAAGCAAAATCAACCAGACGCCATCAAAGCACTCATAGCCGCATTGCCCAAAGCCTTGGCAAATGATCCTGAGATCATGGCAGAATACTGTCGTTTTTTACTCAGCATGCAGGATGACATTCTAGCGGAAGCCATATTGCGCCGTTGTCTTCAAAAAAAATTTGATGAACAATTGATTATGCTGTATGGACAAATCAAGCAAGCTAAACACCAACTGAATTTTGCTGAATCGCTTCTAAAAAAGAATCCTCATTCAGCGGGCTTGTATTTATGTCTCAGTCGGATTTGTCAATCGAATCAGTTATGGGGAAAAGCCAAAACCTACATCGATGCCAGCATTGAATGCACCCCAACGCCTGCGGCTTTCGCAGAGTTAGGGCTGCTTCTGGAACAGTTGGATGATAAACCGGCGGCAAGTGACGCGTATCGACAGGGCTTGTTGTTAAGTTTGGAGTTACAGAGCCCCTAAGGCACGACTATGAAAGCAATCGGGAAACCTCCCCCACCATATAAAGCGGCACCGATAAAATAGAGCCATCAAACCCCAACGGCAGTTGAGAAATCCGCACGCCCGGACTCAGATTTTTTTCACTCATCAATAACTGTAATGATTTCATTTGACCGGTAGAACCCGCTTTGACTTCAATGGGAATGATCTTCGAGTCAAACGAGGTGATGAAATCAACCTCGGCCTGACTTGATTTTTTTTCCCGACACCAAAAATACAGTTGCGGGGCCTCAAGGTTTGATCCGTAAGCCAGCAGCTCTTGACCCACAAACTGTTCAGCCGTGGCTCCGCGATTGACTAAAAGCAAATTCTCATCCAGCCATAACTCTGCTGCGAGTCGGCCTGCTCGCGCCATTAACCCCACATCAAGAAACAGTAGTTTAAACTTTTTTTCATTAACCAAAGTAATCAACGGCAAGCCCGATGCCGCTGTACTGTAAATGGGGTAAATCAACCCGGCATACTGCAATAACTCAATCGCCGATTTAATATTTTTCGATCGCGCATCGGGATCAACATTTGCATATTTCACGTGATTCCCTACAAGGCCCGGCGCCTTTTCAAAGACCCGCTGGACATACTGAATTTGAGTATGCTTTGAGTATTTACTGAAATCCTGTCGATACGTGCCCAACAAGACCGTTTGTTGTAACTGAGCCTCTGCCAAATCATACGTAGGTGCAGTATTCTCCAAGGTAACGGTCGACAGATATGCTTGCAACACAGCCGGCATGCCACCCAGCACCATGTAATGCCTGACCAGTTTCAAAAGCGTTTGATGCACCGGCTGGGGCACCGCTTTTGTCAAATTGACCTGCTCAATAAACTGACGTAGATCTGAGTAACCCATTGCTGATAAAAATTCTTTAAACGACAAGGGCTTTAAATAAAGCGACTGCACCCGCCCTACCGGCATACGAAAGTCATCCTGATTCAGGACAAACTCCAACAAAGAGCCCGCACCAATCACATGCAGCTCGGAATATTGTTCCTTAAAATAACGTAATGCGAGAATAGCAGCGGGGCAATCCTGAATTTCATCTAGGAACAGCAATGTTTTACCTGCTTCAATTTTTTGATGAAGCGACAGGGAGAGTGCCGTGACAATCTCATGTGGATGCAGGGTATCAAAACAACGCGCCAACCCCGGATCTTGTTCAAAATTAACCGTGACCAGATTGTCAAAATGAGCACGACCAAATTTTTCCACAATAAACGACTTGCCAACCTGCCGTGCACCACGTAATAAAAGCGGCATGCGATTCTTTTTCTGCTTCCAGTGCAACAGATCCTGTTCAATATCACGCCTCATAATCTCACCATTGATGTTAAAACACCTTTGTATTTTAGCATCATTTGTGACAAAAAACAGGGTTGTTTTAACACGGCGTGGCAAAATAAACTATAACGCCTCAAAAATAGCCGCAGCACCCATGCCCGTTCCGATGCACATGGTCACCATCCCATAACGCCCTTTCGTGCGTCGTAATCCATGCAGCAACGTTGCTGTTCTAATCGCACCGGTCGCGCCCAATGGATGTCCTAAAGCGATGGCCCCGCCCAATGGGTTTACTTTATCCATTGGAAGACTCAGCTCCTTAATTACCGCTAACGCTTGGGCGGCAAACGCTTCATTCAGCTCAATCCAATCCATTTGATTAAGCGTTAAGCCTGCGCGTTTGAGAGCCAGTGGAATCGCATCCGCCGGCCCAATGCCCATGATTTCAGGCGGCACACCAACCACAGCATAGCTTAACAATCGCCCTAAGGGCTGTAATTGGTATTGTTTTAATGCGGCCTCACTGGCCAACAAAGCAATGCCTGCGCCGTCACTCATTTGGGAGCTATTGCCTGCGGTGACCGTGCCCTTGGCTGCAAAGGCAGGCTTTAAGCGTGCAATCGCTTCATAAGACGTTTCAGCACGCGGGCCTTCATCGCGCATGATCATGTGTTCTTTGCAGTCCACAGTACCGGTCGCTAAATTTGCATGTCTGTCAATAATGGGCATGGGCGCAATTTCCGCATCAAAATACCCCTGCTTTTGAGCCAAAACGGCACGCCGATGGCTCTCTGTTGCAAATTCATCTTGTTGTTCACGTGATATATTCCAACGTTTTGCAACGTATTCCGCCGTAATCCCCATGCCATAGGCGATAGCAATGTGCTCATTGTCAAAAATAGCGGGGTTCGCTGAATATTTATTGCCGCCCATGGGCACCATGGACATGCTTTCTACGCCGCCGGCCAATGCCAATGACATGTCGCCTTGGCGAATGCCGGCGGCCGCTGTAGCAATGCTTTGGACGCCTGACGAGCAAAATCGATTGATGGTCATGGCAGGAACGGACTGCGGCAGATCAGCCAACAGAGATGCAATACGCGCCACATTCATGCCCTGCTCCGCTTCTGGCATTGCGCAACCAATCACAACATCGCCAATGGCGTTCCAATCAAC
>CAMAYA010000123.1 GCA_945862275.1 Legionella genomosp. 1
AGCTTTGCTTAATTTAATAGTATCGGGGGCATTAATGGCCAGTTTATCCAATGGCAGATACATCAAATTACCCGCCTTGCCATCCACAATAATTTTACTGGTCGAACTCAATATTTGTTGCATTGCATCCAAATACATCCTCTCGCCCGTTACATAAGGTGCGCGGGTGTATTCTGGAAGCAGTTCCAAAAATTCAGCTGTTTCACCGCGTGCTCGCAACACCACCTGTTCTGCAAACGCTTTCGTTTCCTCAAAAATTCGCTTTGCGTTCCCTTCCGCGATCGGCACCACTTTCGCGGCATACGCACGGGCTTGCTCCTTAAAGCGTCTTCCATCTTCTTGGGCTTTAATGGCATCATCAAACGCATCTTGCACATTTTCAGGCGCACGCGCAGGCTGAGGAGAAACGTTCACAATCACGATACCCGTTTTATAGCGCGCGAGCGTTTTAACCAGTACGTCTTGTACACTGATGCCCCAAGCGTCACGCCCTTCGGTGATGATCTGATCCAATGTCGTTGTGCCGACCACTTGCCGTAAAGCACTGGACGTTGCCTGTTGCAAACTTTCTTCCGGATCGGAAACGTTGAATAAATATTCCTGTAAATCACCGATGCGGTACTGGACTGCCAGCGCCACCGACACAAGATTTTCATCTTTTGTGAGCATTTGTGCTGAGTAAGAATAATCGGCAACACGATCCACATTAATCACTATTTTAGACGATATAAAGCGTGGAATCCAATGCGGACCGGGCCCTACTGTTTCAATGTATTTGCCAAACCGAAGGATAGCCGCTTCTTCTGCCGGATCAACGATAAAAATACCGGACAACACCCACAGCACGAACACGCCTAGAAAAATCAACACGGCCAATAATCCGCTAGGTCCTGAATCTGAACTGGAACCGGAAGCGAGTATCGATGCTGGTTTTTTTCCAGCGGCTCGCTGAAAGAGTTGCTTCATTTTGTCGTGCAAGCGTTTCAATGCTTCATCTAGATCGGGAGGTTGATTTTTTCCACCCCAAGGATCTTTGCCTTTATCTGGCCCATTCCATCCCATGTTTAATTGCTCCGCCTTCATGCTGAAAATTAGAATTCTATGGCCTATGCCTGGTTTAAGCAAGCTGTCGTACAAATATTAAATCGCAAACGCCATGCCCAAGGCGCGTCCCACGTTGCTCAAATTTCGTTAGTGGACGTGTATCCGGTCGAGGAGAAAATCCACCATCATTCTGTTGATTAACCAACGACCGCTCTGCTGACAATACACGTTGCATATGTTCGGCATATGCCTCCCAGTCGGTTGCACAATGCAAAAAGCCCCCTACTTTGATTTTTTTTACCAGTTGGCTCACAAATGCCGGCTGAATCAGGCGGCGTTTATGATGGCGGGCTTTAGGCCATGGATCAGGGAAGAACACTTGTACGCCCTGCAATGAGTCATCCGATAACGACCGACTAAACACCTCTACAGCATCATAGGGTGCTACCCTTACATTACTTAACTCATGATCATGCAAGTCGGCCACCAAGCTACCAATGCCTGCACGGTGCACCTCAATGCCTAGGTAATTAATATCCGGCCGCATCTGGGCTTGCGTGAACAACGAAGCCCCCATGCCAAATCCAATTTCGACAATGGTATCCGCATGCCGTCCAAACGCCGTAGATAAACACCAGGGTTCTGTGGGTTCCGGCAGGAGGTATGGTGTTAACCACTGATCCAATCCGAGTTGCTGGCGTGGGCTCACTCGCCCCGTCCTTAAAACAAAACTTTTGATGGTTCGTTGTTGCATTGAAACCCCTCAGCACAAAAGGTTGAGATTATGCACGAGAAATACCCTGGATGTCTAATATCCCTCTTTTTTTGCCGGAATAAGCATCCATATCTTGCATCTGAGATTATTTTTTGTTATAAATCGGCACCTGTAATTTTTTAATTTAAATCTGACTCACCTTTCAGTGAGGCACGTTGGAGTAACATCATGTCAAGAGTATGCCAGATTACTGGTAAGCGACCCATCAGTGGAAATAACGTGTCGCATGCCAACAACAAAACAAAACGCCGTTTTTTGCCGAACATTCAACACCATCGCTATTGGCTAGAAGAAGAAAATCGCTTCATATCCCTTAAGTTAACCCCAAGGGGCATGCGCACAATCGACAAATTGGGACTGAAAGTGGTTCTTGATAAATTGCGCGCTAAAGGCGAAAAAATTTAATTGAAGGGGAAACACCATGGCAGCTATTCGCATCAAAATTAAAATGGAATCCAGTGCGGGAACAGGTTATTTCATAACCACTACAAAAAACCCACGCACGACAACCACAAAACTCACATTTAAACGTTATGATCCTGTTATCCGTAAACACGTGGATTTCAACGAGAAAAAAGTCAAATAATTCAGTTTTAAATCTTCACCATCGCCCCGCATCCACCCCGCGGGGCACTGTTCTTTCAACGAAAGATATTAACATCCACTGGATAATTGCGCTAAATCAGTTACACTCAAAGATAAGGAACCAATCAATAAGGGAGATATATCATGCAAATTCATTTCACCGGGCACCGGATGGAAGTTACCCAGGCATTAAGAAATTTCACCGAAGAAAAAATCAGCAAGCTAGAGCAGCATTTTGATAAAATAACTGCAATCAATGTTATATTTGATGTTGAAAAACTAAGGCAAATTGCAGAGGCTACCATTTTAATATCCAAAGGCGAAGTCCATGCCAGCGCCGAGTCTGGAAACATGTACACCGCCATTGATCTCTTGGTAGATAAACTTGATAAACAACTGATGAAACACAAAGAAAAGAAATTGGCGAAACGGGATCATCATGGTCAAAACGGTGACGCGGCTTGATTACCATTAACATCACCATCATCAACAAATTAGGGCTGCATGCGAGAGCATCAGCCAAATTTGTTTCCACTGCGGCAAGGTTTCAAAGCCAACTAAACGTCACGAAAGAGGCCAAAACCATTAATGGCAAGAGCATCATGGGTGTCATGCTGCTCGCCGCCAACAAGGGCAGTGAACTAACGCTCGAGATAGACGGCCCCGATGAAGAGGCCATGGAAGCCGCATTGGTGAGTCTTATTAACAATCGTTTTGATGAGGCAGAGTGACTACTTCGCCTCTCGCTTCGCTTTTGCCATTTTTCTACGTTGTTTTCGCATACGCTGAAGCACATACAATGTTTGCAAAGGTCCTGACAAGGCATAGATCAACGAGCCGGTGAAGACCACCACGGTTGGATTCACTGCAACCGCCACAAAGAAGATCACAATCAACAACACATAGAGAAACGGTACTTTCCCTTTAAAATCTAAATCCTTGAAACTATAGTATCTTACATTGCTCACCATCAAGACGGCAGAAACAATGGCAATGATGGCCGACAAAATGGAAATCAGCTCAAACGACCAATCTTGTTGCTGACACAGCCCTGCAAAAGACGACACCAAAGCACCTGCAAAGGTGCAATTGAGCCCTTGAAAATAGTTTTTATCCGCCGTTTCAACTTGCGTATTAAAACGAGCCAATCTAAGCGCGACCGCTGCCGTATAAATAAAAGCAACCAACCACCCTAACTTTCCAAACTGATGCAAACTCCAACTATACAACAGCAAAGCAGGTGCCACGCCAAACGTAACCATGTCTGACAAACTATCGTACTCCGCCCCAAATGCGCTCTGCGTATTGGTCATGCGCGCAATACGACCGTCCAACCCATCGGCAACCATTCCCACAAAAATGGCAATGACCGCCACATCATATTGCGCCTTGAATGAAGCAACAATGGAATAAAACGCTGAAAATAGACTAGCCGTCGTGAGGAGATTGGGTAGTAAATAAATGCCTGAATAACCTTCTTTTTGTCGCATGATGTACGCCCCTACAATATTTTGAAGTGAAGCATATTCTAGCACAATAGCGGGTATCCTCGCCATGTCTTCTTCTCCATCACCTAAATTGTGGTGATCGGTCGATGGTGCTATACTATTCATACTGTTTTCATTGTGTAAATGAGTTATGACCAAGCCCGACGGCAAAAAAATTGTGATCGAAGGCGTGACTACGCAAGGGAAAACGTTTCGCCCTAGCGACTGGGCGGAGCGCATGAGTGGTGCCATGGCCAGCTTTAAAAATAGCCGAATCCTCTATTCACCATTATTGCAGCCGAGTGTGAATCACGAAGGATACAAATGCGTGATACTAGACCCAAAACTCAAAGAATCAAGTCCTGAAGTTTATCAATCCATCTTGGATTTTGCCAAAGCAAACCACCTCAACATTTGTGGAGACGACGAACCAATCAAGCAGGCCCCTTGAATAAATTCATAATATAAGTAAAAAACCCGTCTACCCAGCCTATTGTATATTCAATATTCAGAGCGCAAATGCCTGCCAGAACAAACGCCAGTCCTTTTGGGCCCTGCTGTTCGCCTGGCTCGGCCGCATTTACTAGCAATACAGCCCC
>CAMAYA010000124.1 GCA_945862275.1 Legionella genomosp. 1
GATTGCCGGTGGGTTGATAGTGGCCGCTGTGGTAGGCAAGTTAGTCTGTGGGTTAGGCGCTAATCAAAAGGATGACCGAATCCTCATTGGCATTGGCATGTTGCCTCGCGGTGAGGTGGGGCTGGTTTTCGCATCCATTGGTCAAACCATTGGCGTGATTTCAGACGATCTTTTTGCCGCTATCATTTTAATGGTGATTGTGACCACGTTTATTGCACCCATTTTACTGAAGCAACGGTACGCTTCACAGGATGCACGAAAAAGAGGATTGACATGCTACCGGTTCCCGACACCCTGATGTTTGATGTGCGCCGAGCTTTGGATGAAGACATCAGAACGGGCGATGTGACGGCGGCCTTGTTGCCAGAAGACCAGTGGGTGGATGGCGTGATCATCTCGCGTGAGCCCATGGTAATCTGTGGGCGCCCGTGGGTGGACGCCGTTTTTTCTTCCATTGATGCTAGCATTGAGGTGCAATGGTTAGTGGACGAGGGCGCCTGGCTGGATAAGCCTTCCACCCTATGTCGAATTCATGGTAAAGCCCGCAGCATTTTAACGGCTGAACGCACGGCATTGAATTTTATGCAAACCTTGTCTGCTACCGCTACCCAAACACGCGAGTATGTGCAGGCCTTGCAAGGCTATAAAACACGCTTACTGGACACTCGAAAAACGCTGCCGGGTTTACGATTGGCACAGAAATATGCAGTATCTTGTGCAGGAGGTGTGAATCATCGCTTAGGCCTGCATGACGCGTTTTTAATTAAAGAAAACCACATTGCAGCCTGTGGATCGATTCGTGAGGCGATTGCACGAGCACGATCTGAGAATCTGCACCTATTGGTGGAGGTGGAAGTTGAAAATTTAGAGCAATTGCAAGAAGCGCTGGAGGCAAAACCTGATCGCATTATGTTGGATAATTTTACCCTACCTCTATTGCATTCAGCGGTCGCCATGACGCAATCACGCTGTGAACTGGAAGCATCGGGCGGCATTGATTTATCCTCGCTTGCACAGGTGGCACAAACAGGTGTTGATTATGTTTCCGTTGGTGCCATCACAAAATCGATACGTGCCATTGATTTAAGTTTACTGCTGCAGGGCGCCTCATGACTCAAAAAATCGTTTTTACAGGCGGTGGCACCGCAGGTCACGTTACGCCCAATATGGCGTTGATTGATGCGTTGCAAGCTGAGCATTGGACCATTGATTACATTGGATCAGCAGCGGGCGTTGAAAAAAACATGATAGAGGCCATTCATATTCCTTTTCATGTTATTCGTTGTGGAAAATTGCGCCGTTATTGGAGTTGGAAAAATCTATACGACCCCATTAACATGCTGATAGGAATTGCTCAGTCGTATGGTTTGTTGCGTCGTTTGAAGCCGAACGTTGTTTTTTCTAAAGGCGGTTTTGTTGCCTTTCCTGTGGTTGTTGGCGCCTGGTTAAATCGCATTCCCGTCATCGCGCACGAGTCGGACATGAGTCCAGGTCTTGCGAATCGCATGAGTTTCCCCTTTGTTGATAAAATTTGCATTAACTTTGCAGCAGCGAGCCGGCATTTTAAAAATAAAAATAAAATCGAGTTAACCGGCACGCCTATTCGACGCGAACTATTCAAAGGTGACGCCCGCAAAGGATTGGCTTTGTGCGGGTTTACGGCTGACAAGCCCTGTTTACTGGTCATGGGTGGAAGCCAAGGGTCCAGTGTTATCAATCGCTGTGTCAGGCAAGCACTGGATGCCTTGTGTGAATCGTTTCAAGTGATTCATTTGTGTGGTCGTAATCATTTGGATGCCAGCTTATCTGCCCGAGCCGGCTATGTTCAGTTTGAATATGCCAATGCAGAACTGCCGGATTTATTTGCCGCCAGTGATTTGATCTTGTCGCGCGCTGGCGCCAATGCGCTGTGTGAGATATTGGCTTTAGGCAAACCGCATGTTTTGGTTCCATTATCACGCTTGTCTAGCCGTGGCGATCAGATTCAAAATGCACGTTATTTTGAACGGGAAGGGCTGAGTGTTGTTATTGCTGAGGAGGCGTTAACGCCCGAAACGTTGCTGATGGCTGTTAATCATGTTTTTGCACAACGGGATGAGCTCACCTCTAAAATGCGTGTGTTGAACATGGGTTCTGCGACATTGAAAATACTGGAGATCATTCAACGGGAAACCTCATCCCACAAAAAATAACTCCCACATTGACGAATACCCACTTCATATCTATACTGTTAATGTGCATAGATTCTGGAGATTACCATGTCATTGAAAATGTTACGACCTGACTCAAAAGGGCGTATTAGCTTAGGCACACTGACCAAAGGTGTTAGTGGTTTTGCTGTTCGCCAAGAGCGCGGTGGCATTATTATACTGGAGCCATTTGTTGAAATGCCGGCTAGTGAAAAATGGTTGTTTGATAATAAATCGGCGTTAAGTCGCGTTAAAAAAGGTCTTGAGCAAGCCAGTATTGGAGAGATTGTTGATAAAGGAAGCTTCGCTCAATTTTCTGATGATGAAATAGAATAATGTTTAAATTATTATTTACCCTTCAGGCCGCTGAGGATTTTGATGACTTATCTAACGATCCAGCTTTACATAAACGATTTAAGGCTGTTAGAAAAGCATTGGGGTATTTAGAGACAAACCCAAGACATCCGAGTTTGAATACCCACAAATACACCTCGCTGGAAGGGCCGACTGGTGAAGAAATATTTGAAGCGTATGCTGAAAATAAAACACCCGCCGCTTATCGAATATTTTGGTATTATGGGCCGGATAAAAAACAAATAACAATCGTTGCCATAACGCCACACCCCTAACTCCCTTTAATTGACGAAAGTTATAACGTAAGTTTTAATTAAATTGCGTCTATTGAAAAGGACATCCCATGTTAAAAGTAAAATTGACCACCGTTGGTAATTCTTTAGGAATTACATTTCCTAAAGAAGGGCTGGGCCGTTTAAATGTAGGAAAAGGTGATTACTTGTATCTGGTTAAAACCAATAATGGGTATGAGCTTTCCCCATACGGTCAAAATTTTATTGAGCAAATGGTTTTGGCTGAAAAAATCATGAAAGAAGATCGAGATGTATTGCGTGTACTGGGGCAGGGCGCGAATGGATTACACCATGCAGGAACCTAACTGGGTATTAGAAAAAGTGGTACTAAACGTATATGCACAGCAAATGAAAGAGCATGGGGGGCAGTTTGGCATAAGAGACATGGCATGATTGCAATCGGCTTTAGTCCACTCTGTCAATCTCTGGCACTATGAGAAAAGCGATTTATATACCCTAGCCGCGGTTTATGCATTTCGAATTTGTTCTAATCATCCCTTCATTGACGGCAACAAACGCGTCTCGTTTGTAACCATGCGCTTGTTTTTATTGATTAACGGTAAAAATATTCAAGCCTCTAAACAAGATAAAAGGGACCTGTTTATGCGTTTGGCTGAAGGGAGTATTTCTGAGAAAGACTTAGCGTCTGGGTTTTAAAACGACTGGTTGATTTTGTTCCTTGAACGGGATTTATTGTAGTACATGTATTGCATGCTATACTTTCATTAAGCTGAAACATAGGAGGCATAAACATGCTAGCTGTCCGATTACCAGAAAATCTTGAACAAAGGCTTGCAGATCTGTCTGAGAAAACGCATCGTTCTAAAAGCTTTTACGTTAAACAAGCACTGACATCCTTTTTAGATGAGCACGAAGATCACTTCATTGCCATTGCTCGACTTGAAGAAGGCAATCCAAGAATATCTTTAGAAGAAGTGGAGCGTCGACTTGACTTGGAATATTGAGTTTGATGCAGGCCATAGAAAAAATGTTTATCGTTAAAGAAACTGCGTAATACCGTTACTCAGTTTCATTTTTAGCGATATAATTTTGAAATACTGTGTTATAATAAACCACAACGAACCCTTTTGAATAAAAACATCATGTTTTTACTTAAGAGAAATGCATTGATGACCTTTGGGAGAGATGTATGGCATTACATGAAAAAACACCCTTGATTATAAGTAAAATCCAGGAACAGAATTTTAATGTTGATGATTGTTTAGCACTGGCAAATACAAGAGATAAAGGCGATTTTTTTAATAATGGTTTTTTTAGTGAATGTTTTAGTAGTTCTGCTAAGAAGCTGATAGCGATTAAACGCGAATACATTAATAAATCAAGTCCAGAGGATCTCAAAGCGCTCCAAAGCGCCGCTGCATTAGAATGGATTAAGCGGAAGATTGTTTCCGATGATGTTGCTAACCTGGATGGTTTGAAAAAAATCGCAGAAGCGGCAGATGAAGAGAGTCTGTACACGGTTTTATCTGGAATACCCCTATATCAACCCTTGTTGATACAAAACAACCCGCTCGGTGACTCTTTCTTAAGTGATGTAAAGCAACGCGCTCAAACGCGTGTTGCTGATTTGGTTGTTGAACAAGTTCGTGAATTGAAGGACTCTTTAACCGCTGATG
>CAMAYA010000125.1 GCA_945862275.1 Legionella genomosp. 1
CTAAAATTTTTTTATCAATTCGCTCCATGGAGGGGCTCCTTGCTGAGAATGATCGGATTGGCGAAATAAAATTCCCACCAACATGGTTTGGTTGATATTTTATACCTTTAATTAGGTTGTAATCGGTAGTGTATCGTTCTTTCTGTAAATTCAAATAAGGCTTGAAAAAAGCAAGCCATGATTTATCCTTTTTTGCGCTAACAAACAAAGGAAATAAAAAATGGCTTGCGAAACGAATGATATCAAAGTGGGTGGGATTATTGAACAACTGTGCAATGAAGGGTTTGAGGGTATCACCGGTGCCGTCATTACTTTATTGAATGAAGCAATGAAGTTAGATAGGACGCGTCATCTGCAGGCCTTGCCTTATGAGCGAAGTGATGACCGTCAAGGGTATGCTAACGGCTACAAGCCGAAAACGGTCAATTCGAAGCTCGGTAAATTAACATTGTCAGTCCCTCAGGTCAGAGACAGTGACGAGGAATTTTATCCGAGTTGCCTCGAAAAAGGGTTACGTTCAGAACGCGCTTTAAAGGCTGCTTTGGCTGAAATGTATATTCAAGGCGTGTCTACTCGCAAAGTAAAAGCAATCACTGAAGCGCTCTGTGGTTATGAGGTAAGCAGCAGTCAAGTTAGCCGAATCACAAAGGAACTTGATGCTGAGTTTGAACAATGGCGGACTCGCCCATTAGGCAAGATCCGTTATTTGATGGTTGATGCCAGATATGAAAAAGTAAGGCATGGTGGGCACGTGATTGATAATGCCGTGCTCGTGGCCCATGGGATTGATGATGAGGGGATGAAACGAATAATAGGTGTTTCCGTCTCCTTGTCTGAGAGTGAAGTACATTGGCGCTCATTTTTTGAATCGCTGGTTAAGCGTGGCCTGCATGGGATTGAACTTATCATTTCGGATGCGCATAGCGGATTAAAAGCGGCGAGAAAATCAGTTTTTCCAAGCGTGCCTTGGCAACGATGTCAGTTTCATTTACAACAGAATGCACAGGGTTATGTGCCTAAACAGAGCATGAAGCAAGCCGTAGCGAATGACATTAAAGCTATATTTACCGCACCGAACTTGGTTGAAGCACAACGCCTACTCCAATTAACAACTGAGAAATATCGAGAAAAAGCACCATTACTGAGTGCTTGGATGGAAGAAAATATTCCCGAGGGGCTGACGATTTTTAGCTTTCCACAAGAACACTGGAAAAAACTGAGGACAAGCAACTTAGCTGAGCGCGTCAATAAGGAAATAAAAAGAAGAACCAAAATTGTGGGCATATTCCCTAATTGCGATTCATGTTTGCGTTTGGTGACGGCACTATTGGTTGAGATGGATGAGGAATGGGCTCTAGGTCGGGCTTATCTAAAATTGGGTGATCATTAATAAAGTGGAAAATAGGATAAATCAAAATTTACAGAAAGAATGTTGCTTAGTCTTGTAACAAGCAATAATTTTAAACCATTACCGATATGTGTCATGCCTTAATTCAAGATGACTATACCATTACAAAAAAAAACTTGGCCCATATGAGTCCGTACATAACCGAGCGGACTAAACGTTTTCGTGCCTTGATCCATCAACCTTCAATATAAATTTTATTGCCATACGCTCGCTACATCGATACATGGCCCAGCCCAAGTAAAGTTAATATTGTCATCGCCACAATAAAACAATACGTTACGGCATAATATGCGCATAAATACACCTCATTCAATGTAGCAGGAAACGCGCTACATTAGCGATACGCAAAGCTACATAAATAAGACATCCTCTTTTGACCAAAAGAGGCTCTCATCAGTGCTGGCATGCGTTTTTGGATGGTTTGTTATGACCGCCTGGATTTTACTGCCTGATTTCGCTAGCATTCAACTTTAATAGACACTCATGGGGAATGTGATGCCAAAAGAAGGAAAAGCCAAAGTTTTAACGGAAGTTGAGTTCAAGCGCCTGCTCATGGCAGCAAGATCAGGCCAGTTTGCACTTCGCAATGTCGCCCTGCTGTACTGCTCGTTTGGATTAGGGCTACGCGCCAAGGAAATGGCGACACTGACCATCGCCGATATAACCGATGTCAACTACCGATTACTCGATGAAATCTGCCTGACACGCGCCATGACCAAAGGCGAAAAACAGCGCTACGCCTACCTCACCCATAAAAAAGTGTGCGACGCTCTGCAAGAGCACATCACCAGCATCCAACACCAGGATCGCACCAAGGCGCTGTTTCAAACCCAGCGTCGATCACGCTTTACCGCCAATGCCCTGCAAAAATGGTTTAAATCACTGTACGACAAAGCAGGCATTACCGGCGCCAGCTCGCATTCCGGTAGGCGAACCTTTATCACGCGCCTCATCGAACAGGGTGCGGACATCAAGGCCGTGTCGCGTCTTGCGGGACACTCCAGCATCGTGACTACGGCCATTTATGTGGACGATAACCCGGATCGACTAAAGCGGCTAACCCATCTCGCGGTCTTCTGACGCAGTAGCATACGTATCAGCATTGTAGCATGTAATCTGCTACGTCATTTTAGTTCAAAAACGGAACAAAATTACGGGTTCTAGCCTTTATTTACGCCGGTACTAAATAATGAAAGGATTGAGGTCTCAGCTCATGTAGCGACGTAGCAGGGATTACAAAATTCGCCAAGGACTAGGCTAAACACCTGACTATGGTCAGCGACAGACCATTGCTCACGATTTTTGGCACAGTATATAATACAGTGTAAAAACCCATTGCGATTGTTTATGTAAGGTGCTCGCAGCACTGTATTTTTCCCCTAGTGACAACCGGTTCAATCCTCCGGAATTAATTTTCACATGCCCGGCTAATCCAGAAAAAAAATAGTATATTCATACAAACAATTGACTGCGAGGGTTCATATGAACATTCTTCTTGCCGGTGCCTCTGGATTCGTTGGACAAGAACTCATTCGCGCTTTAAAGCCCAATCATTACATCACCGCACTGGGTCGAAAAAAGACCGGCTTGCTGCGCGATACTTCGGACCATGTCACCCATTGCACATGGGATGAGCTGTCTACTTTGAACGCCAATGATTATGACGCGGTGATCAATCTCTGCGGCTACAACATTGCAGCGTCTCGATGGACTGAACAGGTAAAGAAACAGCTCATTGATTCACGCGTTAAAACCAGTGACACCTTGATTCAGTGGGTCATCAGCCATCACGCCAAGCCACATTTTCTTTGTGCCAATGCAGTGGGGATTTATGGATTGCAAGACAATGGCGATCCTGCGTCGTTTGATGAAGACACCCCGATAGACCTTGATCACCCGCGTGATTTTTTAAGTGAAATAGGTATCCGCTGGCAACAAGTCCTGCAACCGGCGGTGGATTATGGCATGTCAGTGACCACCCTGCGTTTTGGCGTTGTATTGAAAAAAAATGGCGGCATGTTAAAAAAACTGATCCCAAGCTTTTATTTATGCCTGGGAAGCATCGTTGGCGATGGCCGGCAGATGATATCTTGGGTTCATATGGACGATATTGTCAGTGCCATTATTTTTCTGCTAAATAAACCTGAACTAACTGGCGCTATTAATATCACATCACCCAATCCAGCCAGTCAGGCACAGTTTTCGCAAGTGATGGCGGCCACCATGCACCGCCCTCTCTTCTTAACCATGCCGGCCTTTCTCATACGTGCATTATTTGGTGAAATGGGAGACTGCCTGCTCCTTAAAGGGCAGCGCGTCCTGCCAAAACGGCTCATCGAAGCGGGGTATGAATTTCATCATCCGCAACTGGCTGAGGCTCTGCAACATAAATTTGATTAATTTCAGGTCGGTTTGATTTACAAAACCACCTTTATACTCTATCATTTGATTTGTGAACACATATCAAATGAGGCGCGTCATGACCCATGGGGGCAAACGAACGGGTGCTGGCCGACCAAAGGGAAGTAATCTTTGGGGTGAATCGACGAAAGCCATCCGACTTCCCATCTCAAAAATCCCAGCGGTTCAGGCATTTCTTGAAACTGGAAGTAATGCCATGGCATGGCCCTTGTATTCAAGCCATGTCCGCGCAGGATTTCCATCGCCCGCAGATGATTACATCGAAAGCTACCTTGATTTGAATACCCACCTTATCAAACACCCTGCCGCCACTTTTTTTGTTACAGCCTCCGGCGATTCAATGACAGGTGCTGGCATTCAGTCTGGTGACATGCTCATTGTAGACAAGAGCCTAGACGCTGCACATGGAAAAATAGTCATCGCCGCTGTTGATGGGGAGCTGACCGTTAAGCGCTTGTCACGTCATGCAGGGCGCGTTCAACTACTGCCTGAAAACAGTCAGTACCAGCCCATCGATATCACGGATGAACAGAGCCTTGTTATTTGGGGTGTTGTGACGCATGTTATTCATCCGGCAGGTTAATGATGTACGCCCTGATTGATTGCAACAATTTTTATGCCAGCTGCGAGCGCCTGTT
>CAMAYA010000126.1 GCA_945862275.1 Legionella genomosp. 1
ATAAATGATTTGGCGAAGTGGATCAGTTTTCTTAGCAAAAAGTGGATCAATTTAGTTTAGCGTCGAGGGAGGGACGATACAAGGCTAGTTTGATTAGCTCAGAGCAATATTTATTCACTTGCATGCGTTATATTGAGCTTAATCCGGTAAGGGCAGGGATGGTTGAAGCTCCAGGGGAATACTCTTGGTCTAGTTATCATCATAATGCACTTGGAAAATGAGATCCTCTGATTCAACCCCATTTGGAATACGATAAATTAGGAAAAATATCAGAAGAGCGGCAAATGGCTTACCGATTGTTATTCAATACTCCGATAGAGCAAAAAATATTGCATGAAGTTCGCGAGGCAACAAATAAATGCTGGACCCTTGGCGATAGCAAATTTAAGCAGGCTGTGGCGAAACAATTAGCCCGTAACGTGGAGCCTAGCGCTAGGGGAGGTGATCGTAAATCCAGAAAATACCTTGATGCAACGAAGATCAATCCAGTCTTACCCCATTGGATATAAACCAGCGTTTTAAACAGGGTGTTGATTCACTATTGAGCGCAGCAGGGACGCTGTGTATTTTTTAACATGCAACGAACATCATTTATCGTGGAAAACTGACCATCAAATTGTGTGAGCACGCTCACTACGAATCTGAAGAAACCCTAAGCAACCTAATTCAAACGCTTTCTCCCGATATAGAATGTGAAGCATCGGAAGCTCCACGAATAAAATAGAGCACCGTCAAGTTGTATAAACTTTGCTAAACTGAACTGATGAACCATCCCCCTCTGTGCCAGCGACAGAAAACCAATCATTCAATACAGCACCAAAGGCTAACAAATGGGTGACCCCATTGACTACCCAAACACCAACGCAAAGGGCTCCGACGGACTGCCATCCAGTACGGAACTTAGCAGCGTAACTCGAATGATGACTCGACGCGCCATGATATGACTTGAGCACCGTCTTTCATTCGGCTTTCGGTCACAGTTGGCCACTTGATGAACTGTGTCAATGGGGCTGTTATCACTTGTAATCCATTGTTGAGTATTCGCATCATACAATTCTAGAGACAGATGGCTTAATCGCCATTCGCTATTGTCCAGCAGATACCCCACGCGCCGCTCATGCACAAGCGTCACTTTCCCACCTGCAGGTAGCCATGCTTGATATTCCTGAACAGGCCGGTTTATGGTTAAGCTGTCTTCAATGATGTTAGCTCGTTGTTCAAATGCCTGCTGCATATTGAGATAGCCCCAACCATAAGTCGGGTTCCACTCTGAACCCATCACGGGAAAGTGGCCGCCTGTATAGAAGTAGTGGGGATCGTCGGGACCTGGTCTTCCACTGTCGGTCCAGGCATCAGCACTATTGAGCAGCAATGCTTTTTCGGCCATTGGATTGTGGATGCCGGCGTCCTGTAGCAATAAAATAGCACCGCCAACATGGGGTGCTGCTGAACTCGTGCCACCCATTAATCGATAGCCATCATGAAAATCCATGCTGGGTGTATAGTGAAGTTGATAGGCTTGCGGTTCGGGTGCGCAGGTGCGTGTGTCATTTCCTGGTGCGGTAATGTCCGGTTTTTTTCGCCCATACAACGTCGGTCCACGACTGCTGGTATAACGAATGGTGTGCTGGCTGCGGTTCGGCGTTTGATATGATATGCCTTGTTGGGTAATGGTGGGGTTCATGTTAGCAACGGTGATGCCATTATAATTATCAGCAGGAGCGGTCATCGTGGATGGGAATGGCATGCTGTCTGTGGGTTCGGTAAATCCTTGGTTTCCTGCGGATTTCACCCACATGATTTTTTCATGATTCACCACATAGTCCACCACTTTGGCCAGTCCGCTCCAATCCGTGCACACAGCACAGCCGATTAATCCATTGCCAAAACTGTAATTGATGACGGTGGGTCTGACTCTGGCTCGCGTGAGCATCCAATCCAGTGTGGTCGTGGTTAATAATAGATCGTCTTTGTCGCCGGCCCCTTCGCCAGCGAGCCCGGTTAAAATAGTGGGGACACCGTAGGCTATTCCCTGCTCAAGTGAGAAGGAGCCGCTCCCAACGCCTGCATAGATACAAGCCGCCCCTGTGGCGTGTGCTGAACGCACGCCGCCTAGATATCTAGAGTATTCAGAGCCGGTTTCTTGGCGAACAATAATGGTTTTATTGAATAATCCAGGGTGCTCAACTGCAACGCCGGAATCAATTAACCCGAGCACGCCATATTGACCCGTATAGCCGTGTTGCCACCAGTTATTGATGGTGGGATACGTACTAGAGGGTGTTAGCAAAATTGATTGAGCGCTGACTTCTAGTTCTTCGGCACCTGCTTTGTTTAGTGAAATTTGTGTGGTGGCATTGTGGTTCGCAATTTTATTCACCAGTAGCCAATCTTTAGGAATAACGGCCGCCACAGCAGACATAAAATGCAAGGGTTTTGCGACAACACCAGGAATGGCATTGAGCTCACTTAAAAAAGAGTCTGTGTGGGTACGTGATTTTAAAAAAATAAGAATCGGAATGGATTCAGTCTGGAGTGAAGTGACGCCATGTTCATGAATGCTGGCTAGTACATCTCGATCAATGAGCGCTTTGCTAAAGGCCGATGAGTTGAGGGCGAGTAGAATAATACTTAAAAATAATGTTTGCATGATTAAATCCGCCCCTTCCATATCGATTCGTTTGTGTGGTCAGTGTATCATCAATTGAACTATTCAAGGAGTGAAAATGACACGTGTCTACACGGCAAGACAACAACAATATATTCAATCGTTTATGCTGAAAAGTGAGGTCTTGTTAAAGGAGGCTTTTGCGCCCGGTCAATTGGATCACGTATCAATAGCAGCGCGTTTGGATCAGCTTTCACTTGCGATTAATACAACTTCCGCTGCTGCGGCTGTCGCCGGCGTGGTATTGGCTCCTCCATCATTGGGGGTGGCTTTGGTGGGCGCAGGCGTTGGGATCGCGCTGCTGCAGGGCGCGAATGGCGTTGTGAAAATGGTGAAGCGGCATTTGGATAGTCAGGGTCCTGTTGTTAACGAAACTGAATGGGATGCGAATTTTTTGACTTGGTGTATTGATGTGAGAGAAGTAGCAGAAGGCGCCGCTCTTCGTTACCGGCATTTTATTGATGAAGTGGCAGAAGAAGAACGTAGTACGAAGTTTGCGCACTTGGGTGCTATATGGGTGGTTACCAAACTGGTCGAGTCGGTGACCGCAAAACGTTTGATAAGCCCTAGCGAGTTAATTGAGCTTTTGAATGATGCGCATGCCCCATGGGTCTATCCACGCTCAAGAAGGATGATGTATCAACAAACCGCACCGTTTACCTTGGCATATGGCTTTTATAGTTCTCCAAAAGAGCGCTTCTCCTTGCACATGGATGCGACAGTCCCTCGTTATGGGTATATGAGCATAGAGGCAAGCGCTCTCAATCCTGAAATAACCTGTCAGAAGCGTCGTTTTGTGGCCTTGACGGACACGCGTGAGATTGAAGCACGAGTAAATCCTCATATTTGTGTGTATTACAGGGTGACCTGGGATGAGGTTGATATTTATTTGCGCGATATCAAATCCGATGTCGCGTTAGGCTTGCCCAAGCGGGCATTGAATCAATATCTGGCCGATCGCCTGCATTTAAAGGTGATCGCTGAATGCCATGGGGATGTATTCAAAGGTCATGATCTGTCGGGGGGGGACTTCTCGGAGGTTAATGGGCGGGATCTTCATTTAGATGGATGCAATTTGAGCGACACAATCTGGAATTGGGCGCATTTGGAGCGGGCTCAATTTCAATCCAATCAGATGTTAAACGTATCTTTCCAGCATGCTTTTCTTGAGAAAAGCACATGGACGGATGTGGTATTGATGGGTGATTTTTCTAACGTGCGTCTGAATGGAGCGACGCTCACACGCTGCACAATCAGTGCTCGTTTACTGGATAGGGGTTGTGTCTGGTACGGAACCGTGTGGGATAATCCTCGCATGGAGCCGGGTCTTGATGAGGCAGTGCGCAAATATGTGGATGAACAACGCGATGCGCTTCAAAAAGATTTTATCGATTTGAGTCGTCGATGTGAAGAAAATGCAGGTGCGTTGCGCGCACGACATGAGGCAACGTGCTTGGCGTTACAAAAAGACATGATGGCATTGGAACAAAAGCAACGCGTGTCTGGCGTTGCGCATGATTTTGAAATGACGCATCTGAAGACTCAATATAGCATATTGTCGGAGACGCTAGAGAAACAACAGCATGCATTGGGTGATGTTGTGGAGCAGGTACAGCATTTGCAAGACGATGTGACTGGATTGAAAGAGAAGCGATTGAATGATCCGCTTCATGATCTTCGCGAGAAAATGCTTGCCCATATTGACACATTATTTGATGCAGCCATGCTCCCATTTTATGTGGATTTGAATGTTGTCTCATCGGGGACCGGTAACTCAGATTCT
>CAMAYA010000127.1 GCA_945862275.1 Legionella genomosp. 1
CTGTAATGAGCTCATGGCGCTTGCCTAAAGCGGCAATTTGACGTAAATCACACAATTTCAGCATCGGATTGGAAGGCGTTTCCAACCAAATCATCCGTGTATTGGGCCGAATAGCTGCTTCAATCAAGGCCATGTTGGACATGTCGACAAAAGAGAAGGATAAATGAGATGTGCGTGTTTTAACCTTATCAAATAACCGGAACGTGCCGCCATAGAGATCGTCTGACGCAATCACGTGATCGCCTGCATTCAGTAAATCAATGACTGTGTTCGTGGCGGCCATTCCTGAAGCAAATGCAAACCCACGCGAGCCTGATTCAAGACTGGCAATACAGCCTTCATAGGCGCTTCGCGTCGGATTGTGGGTTCGTGAATATTCATAGCCTTGGTGCACACCGGGGGATGATTGTCGATAGGTGGACGTGGCATAAATAGGCGTCATCACAGCGCCTGTGCTTGGGTCGGGCTGTTGGCCCGCATGAATTGAGCGTGTATCGAAGTGTTTTTTGTCCATGTCTCTAATCCCTGATGATGAACTGAATGATATCGATTATTCTAATGGAGAGATGTTAGCGTAGCAAGCTTGCATTTCAGCCTTTTTTGACTAAACTATTCATTAAGAGGTGAATAGACAAACAGTTTTTTATCGTGGGTATGGGTATCGTCACAACCGTTTTTATGGGGGTGCGGTGGGTGCATATCGACACGGTAGCGCGAACCGCATTCGAGGAATCAATCGACGTGGGCGTAGATGAGGCTTGTGTGCATTTAAGTTCGGGTTTTACCATCTTTGGGCGAGAGAATGGGAGTCATGATGAAAAACCCTTTAACGTTGATAATGGTCATCACAGGGATCAGTGCTTCCATGCAGGCCTCGGTCAGTAACGCCTGGCTCGTGGAGCACTTTGCGGCTGTTGATCACGTCGCTCAATATTGCCCCAAGCCCGCATTAAAACCATTAGAACAAATCCAAGACATGATTCGGCGCGAAGCGAGCACGTTAAGCATTGCTGCGATGAATACGGCATTGAAAGTTTTAAAATGCACGGCGGCTTATCATCTAGAGCACAATCATATTTTAACGATTATTGATTACTCACTGCCGGCCGGCCAAAAAAGACTATGGGTCTTTGATTTAGATGAAGGTAAATTGCTATTCCACACCTATGTCTCGCATGGCATTAAATCAGGCTCCGAACTGACCACGATGTTTTCCAATAAATACGACAGCAAGTCCAGTAGCATTGGTGTCTATCGAACAGATAGCACCTATTACGGTCGGGATGGCTTGTCACTTAAACTCACCGGTTTAGATCAGGGGTTTAATGAGCACGCCGAGAACCGGTCCATTGTCATGCATGGTGGCTGGTATGTGGATGAGCCGTTCATCAAAAAATATGGGCGTGCAGGGCGCAGCTGGGGGTGCCCGGCATTGCCGCTGAATGTGGCCGCACCGATTATCAATACCATCAAAAATCATTCCTTATTAGTGGCATATTACCCCAGCGATGCGTGGTTTTTAAATTCCAAATATTTGAGATGTGATCAAGTAGGCGGGAAAAAATCACGGGAACTCGGGGAGGCAGGTGTAAAGCCGGTAACCGATCTAACCGAACAACGAGAAGATATTTTCTTTGCTGATTTGCATCACGTTAACAAACATGATGATACCCAGTCTATTCTTGCCATGTCGGCCGAACGTTATGCTCAAATCTTCCAAGCCCCAGCACCATTGACACGCATGCTCCGCCGTCAGGTGGATAATATGGAATCCATTGCATTGAGTGATCGGGAGTTGGTACAGATCATGAATCATCCTGACCTAGAGGCGCTACGTGCGATGTATTTTGTGAAGCCCATGCTCAAAATGGTTCGAGGGTACTACTTGACGGAGATGCACCGGGTTGATTTAGGACCTATTACTGAAGTAACGCTCAACACATCGGAAACAAACGCGCTCGTGAAGCATTACACCCTACATTTTGAGCATGCGCCTGCGGTTAAGCTGACCGCAACGCATCAGTTTATTCGTTGGTTGGGTTTGTAATTGACAATGGTGCATTTGCACTCTAAGGTTAAGAAAAGGGACGTGTATTTTCAGGCCACTGACTCATGATTCATATCGACATGCATGCACATCCGACCGACGAGACCTGCGGGGCAACGTGCTTGCATGCTGTTTATCGTTACTATGGATTAAATATCCCTCTCGATGATGTGATTTCTGGTGTCGATCGATCCCGCTTCAGGTGGGACACTCTCCTTTTTGTTGGGCAAGCATGCCTTGTTAGAAGGGTTTAGTGCTAACATTTACGTCAATGATCTCACGCTATTTGATCCGACATGGTTTCCAAACGGGAAAGCTGATTGTGAGACATTGTGCGCTAAATTAGATGCTCAAATGGAGTGCAAGCAGGATGTTGGCATTGTGCAAACGAGTTTGGCTTATATGCAATATTTAAAGCTGGGGATGAGAATGCAAGTTTATGCTTACATTTACGTGAGCTCAAGCATCGCGCTAGCCACACACAAATAACGTCCATCGCTGATTGGACAAAAATCAATAAGCTCTGCTATCTCGGCACCATCATCGCCAATCAATCGTTGCCCTGATTGCGGCGGCTCATTCATTTGAACGGTCACCTGCTTTAATTCATGCGTGCGTTTCGCTCGATAGTGCATGCGTGCTACGATTTCTTGTCCCTTATAACAGCCCTTATTGAAATTCAAATAACCTGAGAGATCCAATCTTAAGCGGTGGGGGAGGAATAAGCCTCGGGACTCCGGATATATTTCAACACGGGATTGTTGAAGTTGTAACGCATGCCATGCGAGCGATCCGCGCCATTGGTCGTGTTGAATGAATGTCTCACACAGTGAGGATGCGTGGGTTTTATCTATGAGATAGATGTAAAATCCTGCGCCCAAATGATAGCAACAATACGTTTCGTGCTGCATGACGTGATGGTTCTCATCCGGTAGCTCTGCATTAAAGGGGAGCAAGTCCTCTCGATTTTGCAAATAAAAACCAAATGGTTGGTAAGCGGTGGAAGGTAGCAATTTAACTTGAGAAAACGCTGCTGTTTTAGATAAGGATATTTCTGTGTCTGCAAGCAGGTCGTTCGGTAAAATAAGATGGAGCCCTTGCCAATCTACCACATCCAGTAGTGCCAACACACGGCCTTTTAAATTACACATAGCACCCTGACGCATTTCTGAGGGCGTTACTTCGCGAAGATCGCAGCTTACTTGCCCTTGTAAAAATTCACTTGCCCGTGGACCAATGGCGTTTAAGCATCCCAGATAAGATAAATCAAACAAATAATTTTGATGTGGGGTAAGCGCGAGCTCTTCTTGAATAGGGGCGAATGCTGTGTACGTTCGGGAGTTTACAAGGAATAAGGGCATGATGGTCACATTTTGTTGTTTTTGTTGTGTCGTCTAGTGTAGCATCAATTTCTTCGTCTTTCAGGATATACCTTATGATTTCATCGCAGCAAAAGGCAAGACTGACCTGGCATTGTCGGCGTGGGATGCTAGAGCTCGATCTTATCCTCCAGCGGTTCCTTAAACAGCAAGTGGATGCTTTGACCGATACGCAGATTGCATCATTCGAACAGTTATTGGCGTCTGAAGATCCCGATCTGTATGCCTGGTTAATGGGGTATGAATCCCCGGTAAATGAGGCGTCAAGAGAGATTATTGCATTTATCCAGCGTTGTGATAACACCCGGTAAATCAAACGATTGTGTCAAATCCGTCGATTTGGTTTGTAATCTAAAAACGCATAAGGATTTAAAAATTGTCTTCCCCAAAATAGACTTTTTTCAATGTCACTCAACGTTGCAAGGTGACAGACCTCGTCCCAGTGCGTCCTAATAGTACTGATTTGATGCTCAATAATGGTTATTGCTTCTGCTTCAGATAATAAGAAATGATGGACTGCTTGGATACAGGAAGCCAATTGGCTGCGTCTATCTTGACCCATAATGAGCATGGCTTGGGACGCTGTAGAACCGGTTCGATTTTGCGGGCATAAATCATAAGCCGGTGTGAGAGAGAGGGTATGGCCATCCCAGAATACGGCATGATTACGCGCATGGTCATCGGTATTGCTGATTAAAACATTAAAAATCAACCGTGAAAAAAGCTCTTTTAAGCTTGATACGGGTTTTTCAAATCGATAGCGAATAATTTGCGCAAGCTGTTCGTAACTGGCGTATCTCGCCATCATTTCATCTAATTCAAACAATGTTAATGCAGATAACATGCCTTGGCGCTGCCATCCAGTCGCTGTTTGAACACGATCAAATCGTTCAATTAGCAGGACATCTTTATGTGCGGCTTGCACTAACGCAACAGCCGCAACGTCCAAGCCAACCAAATGTGCCAAACGCATCGCAATAAATTCTAATTTAACG
>CAMAYA010000128.1 GCA_945862275.1 Legionella genomosp. 1
TGATTTTTACCCCACCAAAGACAACGGCTGAACGGATATTCATGTATTTGCCATATTGAATTGCGCTCTCATGGATTTGCGCGGCCAGCTCACGTGTGGGTGCCAAAATCAAAACACGAACATGGTTGCTTTTAGCACGTGGTTTATCAGCCAAAAGGTGCAATATAGGCAGCATGAAGCCAGCAGTTTTTCCAGTGCCTGTTTGTGCCGATGCCAATAGATCTGCTCCACGCAAAATAGGAGGGATGGACTGTGCTTGAACGGGTGTAGGCGTGGTGTATCCTTGCTCAAGTACCGCACGCAAAATGGGGGCACTGAGCCCTAATGTTGAAAAAGTCATGGTATATCCTCATTGATTAACTCTGAACACATGAGGATCTGGCCATTACCAAAACCAACTTGCGTACAAAAGCTAATCATCTTACCATACAATTGAACTTTAATCATTGAATAATTAAGATAAGTTGGTTATTGTATCGAGATACTCACTTCACCGATTCGGTCATATGTTAGATTTCAAAGTTTGTCGCGATGTCAAAACTAAACATTTATGTATAGAAACATCAAGTTACGGAAAAAATTTACTGACCACCGCACAACTCAATAAGGGAACTGCTTTTACAGAAGATGAACGCCTGGCATTTGGTTTGCTTGGAAAATTGCCTCACCTCGTTGAAACGTTGGATGAGCAGGTGCAACGCGCTTATCTGCAATACTCAAATTACACGACCAGTCTACAGCGAAATATCTACCTCAATAACCTGCATGATAAAAATCAAATCTTATTTTATAAATTATTGAATAGTCATCTTAGCGAGATGCTGCCGATTATTTACACACCCGTTGTTGGGCTCGCCGTCATGCATTTCAGCCGTGAATATCGGCAACCACGCGGATTGTATATTACTCATTTTGATCAACAATACCTTGATGCCATCATTCAGAATCGATCTAATCCTGAAATTGACCTGATTGTTGTTACCGATGGTGAGGGTGTATTGGGGATTGGTGACCAGGGCATTGGTGGCATGGAGATACCCGTTGCTAAATTGATGGTATACAGTTTGTGTGGCGGTATTGATCCTACACGCACGCTCCCTATCTTTTTAGACGTAGGCACCAACAATCAAGCCCTCCTGGATGACCCGATGTATTTAGGCTGTCGTCACAAACGCATTGACTCAGAACAATACAATCAATTTATTGATCATTTTGTCAGCCGTATTCAGGCAAATTTTCCCAATGCTTTTTTGCACTGGGAAGATTTTGGACGAAGCAATGCCAGGCCCATACTCGATCGCTTTCAAGACAAGCTCTGCACCTTCAACGATGACATTCAAGGCACAGGTGCCGTCACATTGGCTGCCCTATTAGCCGCTTGTGACATTACCGGTATGAATATGGACAATCACCGTATTTTTGTTTATGGCGCAGGTTCTGCGGGTACAGGCGTTAGCGACCAGATTGTTGATGCCATGGTGATGTGCGGGATGAGCACTGAAGACGCCTACCGACGATTTTGGCTGTTTGACCGGCAAGGTTTATTAACAGAGGGTGATAATACACTCACCGAGGCTCAAAAACCCTATGCGCGCTCGCGCGCTGATTTTCGCGAGTCCAAATATTCATCATTAATGGACACCGTGCAACAAATAAAACCAACCATACTGATTGGTTGTTCAGCCCAAACCGGCGCTTTCTCACAAGAAGTCATCGAATACATGGCTCAACACTGTGAACGCCCTATTGTTTTCCCGCTATCGAATCCAGATGACAAATGCGAGGCACAGCCTAGTGATATTTTAGCTTGGAGTAAAGGACAAGCACTCATTGCCACAGGCACTGCATTTGACCCCATTCCATATGAAGCACGTCTAGTTCACATCGCGCAATGCAACAATGCGTTGGTTTTTCCAGGAATTGGATTAGGCGTACAGGCAGTGAAGGCAAGCCGACTTTCAAAAGCCATGGTTTGGGCTGCATCACGCGCACTCAGTGAATTGTCACCAAGCAGAAAAGACAGTTTTCTTCCGATATTGCCATTATTAAAAGATGCGAAGGAGGTTGCTAAGCACATCGCCGTGGCCGTTGCACGCACAGCCATCGAAACCGGGTTGGCGCAATGCAATCAAGAGAAAGATATTGAGGCATGGGTTCAAGAGATATTTTGGGAGCCCCACTACTTGCCCTTCAAACGGGTTGCAATTTGCGATTAACTTCCAGCTAAATGCTTTTCTCCAAAACCTGCATTTGCTTGATAAATGCAGGAGTATAGCCAGAAAGCCACGTCACTAGTGGATCAAATTTTGCATATAAACTCGATTGGGTACGGTATTCCTCATGAGGCAAAGAGGTCATGTTGACCACTAACATCAGGATCGCCACAATAAATACCCCACGCACGAACCCAAATCCCATTCCCAACACACGATCAGTTCCACTCAAGCCTGAACGTTTCAAAACAAAACTAAGCAATGTATTAAACAGCCCGCCCGCGATCAAGGTCACAATAACAGTAGCCGCAAAGGCCACGATTGCACGTGCAGATGAATCTCCAATATAAGGTTCAAAAAAGACCGCCAGTTGACTTGAATAGGTGATGGCAAGCCAGACGGCTAAAATCCATACGCCCATGGCAATGGATTCTTTCACAAATCCACGAAACAAACCGGTGATCACTGAAAGACCAACCACCCCAATAATCGCATAGTCCACCCAATGCAACGAGGTCATACTCAGCTTACGCCTGTTTTAATAACAAACCCGTTTAATTGCATATTCATAGCTAATTTTTTTTGTAAATTAACTGCTTCCGTTTTTTGCTGCAGTTGCCCTACAACCACTTTATAAACAGACCCTTGCTTGGTATTCAATTTATTATACTGAGCGAGATACCCTTGTTTTCGCAACCGTTCAACCAAAAAAGCAGCATTTTTTTCTTGGCCAAAAGAAGCCAATTGAATGCCATACGCTCCTTTTGACGTCACAGGTGACGCCGCCGCAATTTTTTTAACTGGAGATACTTTTGTAATCACGGATTTGACAGGTGGCTCTGCTTTGGTCAAAACAGATTGTGCTATGGGCTTACTCAGCGGTTCGGCTTTCGCAATTAAAACCGGATGTGGCTCATCGATGTGCTTTGGTAGCTCCACATGTGCCACACTCACCGAGTCAAACATGATTTTTTTAGTTGGCATGGCCACCTGAGGGGGCGTAGGCTTCGCGGGCAATTTCAGCGAAACACTGACGCTCTCTTCAAAATGCCGGTTTGATTTTTTCATCATAGCCGGTAAAAATATAACGGCAATCGACACAATCACAACCACGCCGGTCAATCGATGCTTAATGCGTTCATCCACCACAAATTTCATTTTTATTTCTCCCGTGCCTTTCAATCAACAGCCATCACTGCGCTAATCATTAGAAAGGAACCATAAACCACAATTAAATCACCTGGATTGGCTTGTTGCTTGGCCGTGTTAAACGCGTCTTCCGGGCAACTAAAACAAGGGGCATACGCACCTGTTTCAATCTGCAAAGCGGATTGCAACAGGGCTTCACTGGCAGCACGTTTACCACTTAACGTAGCCAGGTACCAAAAATCAACACATTCAACCATGGGTCTTATTAAACCGCAAAGGTCTTTGTCTTTCAATCCCGAAAAAACCGCATGCACCTTTCCTTGTCTCTCAAAATCTCGTAAAAAATCAGCTAGTAATAGGGCCGCCTGCGGATTATGTGCCACATCCAATACCGTAGTCACAGGGCCTGAAATCACTTGTTGGCGGCCATTCAGTGCCACCACCCGCATCGCCTCGTCCCATTGCAAATCGGTTACTGGCAATACGCCACGCAGCAAATCACTGGCAATAATAGCAGCGACAGCGGCGTTCAAATGAAGCCCTGGCCGATGCAACTGAATACAGGCACCTGTTTTTGACGTAATAGAGAGAATATCTCCTACGGCATGATATGCATAATCCCGGCCTAAGCACATGGCATCGATATTTAATGCATGCGCTTGCTCAAGAACAGATATCGGCGGGGCAAAGTCGGCATAAACAAATAATTGATTAGCCTTTAAAATACCCGCCTTCTCATGCCCAATGGATTCAATTGTATCACCTAAATATTCTTGGTGGTCTAAATCAATCGTGGTGATGATCGCCAAATCAGCATGAATGATGTTGGTCGCATCCAATCGACCTCCCATTCCCACTTCCAGAATCACCACGTCCAGTGCATGCAATTTAAAATGGTACAGTGCGGCTAACGTTGTCATTTCAAAATAAGTCAGATGAATTTCGCCACGCGTTTGCTCAATGACTTCAAACGCCGTGCACAAATCTTCATCTGTAATAGGTGTTTTATTTACGC
>CAMAYA010000129.1 GCA_945862275.1 Legionella genomosp. 1
CGTTCGAATTTGGTTAGCCATTGATCAAACGGAAACACTGCTTTGTGCCATAAATCATGAAGAAAAACCAAAGACTGCGGATGAAGCGCCTCATTAAAACCCACACCCAGACGATTTATTTGCTCAACAAATTGTGGTTCCTTCCCTAATTCAGCATGCATAGATCACCTATTTTGATTGGATGAATACATCGCCAATGGTTTAGAAAAGGTAGTAGACGTCTGCCTTATAGTCAAGGAATGGAAACGCATGGAGATTTCATCAAGTACCGAATAAAATAATTAAGAACCATACAAACCAACGTAGAACAGACTAAAATATAGAGCAACTGTGTAAAACCTGTCGCATAATGCGCGCTTAAATCAATGGTTAACAGCATGCCTTCAGGGACCGCCGTTAATCCTGCTAGCTTTCCAGCCAAGTAAGCACCTACCCCTAATGACGCTAAAAAAATCCCCATTAAGGTGCTGACTTTTTTACGGCTAGCCAACAAGGTAACAGCGGACAACCCGACGGGCGACAATAGCATCTCGGCCAAGGAAATAATCAGGTATGCTGGGATAATATATAAAGGCGATAACAACCCTCCCCGCGTACTCATCTGGCAAACAATCACAATAAGCGCATAAGCCGCTGTCATGGAATACATCGCACATAAAAATTGATTGCCGGTGCGAATGCCTTGTTCCACCACATTTAAGCGTTTTTTTCGGCGCACCAGGAAGAATCCTAACAGAATCATGCCGACACTTTGTAAACCCACATAAAAAGGCGGTGGAAAATGTATACCAAATAACGTAGGCCGCACCGCGCGCGCAATAAACAACGTGAACGATAAAAACATTTGAAAATAAAAGGCCCAAAACATCACCGAGATAAGGCATAACATGCCTAACGCAATGGTTTGACGTGATTGCGCAGCACTCTCGCCTTTTACACAATAAAAAAAATAACCGATTGAAAACAGCGCCACCGCACAAAAAATAGAATCGGCCAACCTTGGGTCATTCAGAATATAAAAAGAAGCCACCCACAACACGGCCATCATGAAGGCGGCTTGCAGGATGCTTTTTATGTTGAACACATAAGGGTGATAATCTTCAATGCGATGCTGATAAATCCCCCAGGAAAAAACGCCAATAGCCATCATCATCCCAATGACAGCGCTCAAAAATGAAGCAGACCAACCAAACAATTCATTCAAGTAACTGGGCAATGTAGTCCCTAAAATAATACCCGTGGTCAGCCCCATGTAAAAAATCATGAAGCCATTTTCACGATTCGGTGCACCAGGGGGGTATTCATTGCCCAGCAATGACGAAATATTCGGTTTCAACAAGCCGGTGCCCACGGCAATGCCTGCCAAGGATAAATTCAATAGATGATCGGACGTGATCAGACTCAGTCCTAGATAACTGAGCAACAGCACGACAGCACCGGTCAGAATGGTTCGCTTTTGGCCCAGCAAATGATCGGCAATCCAACCGCCGACCAGCGGTGACATATAGGTTAACGCCGTAAACGAACCCACCAAGGCATACACTTGTTTATCCGGCCACTTGAAATGCAATACCAAATACAACGCCAACAACGTTTGCACAACATAGCAGCCATAACGCTCCCACATTTCTGTGGCAAAAAAAACACGCAGCGAGGGTGGGTGATTCATTGGAAGGGTTTGCATGAGCATCCACTAAACGATGAGAAGATAAACCAGTCTAGCATACGTTTTGTGTGCTCGCGTAATTTCTGTTATTATCCTGACCTTTGACTTTAATTGATGATTTCCTATGCATGATACAAACCCATTATTAGACACCTTATTAAAAGCGTTAGACGACGCACACGCGATTGATATTTCCGTTATTGATGTTCGAAAACACACCTCCATTACCGATTATATGATCATCTGTAGCGGTCGGTCTTCACGCCATGTGAAAGCCGTTGCCCATCAAATCATGGAACACATGAAAACCGCTGGATTGCCCCCTATGAACAACAATGGTTTGGAAGGCGGCGAATGGGCACTGGTCGATTTCGGTGACTTCATTGTGCCTGTCATGCAACCCGAAACGCGTGCGTTTTATAATCTAGATGGCCTCTGGCACGAGCGCGTAGAGTAACGAAACTCATGCGCCTTCACCAGCAAGCCCATCGTGACCGCGCCGAATCGCGTATTCACCACTTTCGTCTGAGCTTGCTGGTGGCCATGCTGATTATGCTGTCGTTGGTTTTAGTACTTCGCCTGGCGTACCTGCAGATTTCACAATACAAACGCTATGCGACGTTATCATTAAAAAATCAAATGAGCATCCTACCCATCGCCCCACCCCGCGGCATTATTGTCGATAGAAATGGGGTGATTTTGGCAGAGAATATTCCTGTTTATGTGCTTGAAATAGTGCCCGAGCACATTAAAAACATGCCGGAGACCCTGCTTCAATTAAAAGACTTGCTCCCCACCATCAACGACGATGACATTGAAAATTTTGAACGTGCTCGCCGTCAAAACCATGCTTACGTACCCATTCCACTTAAATTAAAGCTGACTCAAGAAGATGTGGCCGTTTTCGCTAGCAATCAATACCAATTCCCCGGCGTGAGCATTAAAGCGCGCCTGATTCGCCATTACCCACTCGCTGAAACAACCGCGCATTTATTGGGATACGTGGGCCGCATCAATGTACAAGAATTGCAACACGTCAACAGCGCCAACTACCGCGCAACCAATTTCATTGGAAAATCAGGCATCGAAAAATACTACGAAGACCTGTTACATGGAGAAGTCGGATACCAACAAATAGAAACCGATGTCCGAGGCAGAACCGTACGCGTGTTAACCAAGCAGGCACCCGTCTCCGGTTCAAAAATTCAACTCACAGTTGACGCGCGCTTGCAACAAGTCGCGCATGAAGCGTTGCAAGGCAAACGCGGTGCAGTGGTGGTATTGGATGTCCAAAATGGCGGCATTTTAGCCCTGAGCAGCTCGCCTAGCTTTAACCCCAATTTATTTGTTAACGGAATCAGCAATGCGGATTACAAAAGCTTGTCCGACACCCAAGACAGGCCCTTGTATAATCGAGCCGTACGCGGTTTATATCCACCCGCCTCCACGATAAAACCCTTTATTGCCATTGCAGGTTTAGATCATGGAATCATTGATATCAACAGCCGAACATATGATCCCGGCTGGTATCGATTGCCAGGCGTGACCCATGTGTACCATGACTGGAAAAAAACAGGCCATGGTGTCATGAATGTGAAGCGAGCCATCACCGTGTCATGCGATACATTTTTTTATCAATTGGGCAACAAAATGGGTATATTGCCCATAGAAGACATGCTGATGCAATTTGGTTTTGGACAAATGACGCATGTTGATCTGCATGAAGAGGCACCTGGACTCGTGCCCAGCCCCAGTTGGAAAAGACACAACAAAGGCTTGCCTTGGTACCCAGGCGACACGCTCATCACCTCCATTGGCCAAGGCTTCATGTTGGCATCTCCCCTGCAATTGGCCAATGCTACCGCATCACTCAGCCAACACGGTCGTCGATTTCGCCCGCATTTTCTCTCCTTGTCAACGGATGATCAAGGCCACACACACACCTTCAAAATAAAAGAAGAATACCCCATTCAATTAAAAAACAATGACAATTGGAGCATTGTCACGGAAGCCATGCAGGCCGTTATCACCAACAACGAAGGCACGGGCTATCGATTCGGTCGCAACGCCCCTTATTCTGTGGCCGCTAAAACCGGCACATCACAAGTATTTAGCTTGAGCCAAGATGAAAAGAAACGTGCGCTCAATTTACCAGTGGGCTTGCGAGATCACTCACTCTTTATTGCCTTTGCACCCGCTGAAAACCCAGAAATTGCCATTGCAGTCCTGGTTGAAAACGATACCCTGGCATCCTCTGTTGCACGAGCAGTTTTAGATACTTATTTTCTGTTACTTAATCCAGGTCAACCCACGCCATGAAAATGAACACAACAAGCCCCATGTACCGCTTCACCGGTAAATCATTGTACATTGATGCGCCGCTGTTCGGCTTGCTGTTTTTATTGATGGTGGTTGGCTTGTTGATTCTTTACAGCGCCTCGAATCAGAATGCCAGCATGCTCTTTCGCCAATCAACTCGCCTACTGCTGGCCATGGGGATCATGATTTTTTTTGCCTTTATTCCACCGCATAAATACAAGTTATGGACACCCAGGATCTATACCATTGGGTTGTTTCTGTTGATAGCCGTGATGCTCATGGGGAAGATTGGCAAGGGTGCACAGCGCTGGCTTGATTTAGGCTTTTTTCGATTCCAACCATCAGAGATCATGAAATTGGCAGTACCCATGATGGCCGCCTGGTATC
>CAMAYA010000130.1 GCA_945862275.1 Legionella genomosp. 1
AAAGTGTGGGGCGAATACCAAGCGGGCAACATCCAGGGAATAAGAAATTATTGTGAAACGGATGTGTTGAACACGTATTGCGTGTACCTGCGCTTTGAGCGCATGCGTGGGGTGATAAATCCGGTGGAATACGATACCGCGCTGGATCAGATGAAACATGCATTGGCGGAAGAAAAAGAGAAGCCGCATTTGCATGAATTTTTAAGCCATCTAGTGTAGGTTGGACCACGGCCCAACCTACACGTCAATCAAGCCCAAGCCACTTCCTTGCCACCGCTTGATCTGAAAAATCAAATCTATTCGAACCAATCTGCTGATAACTCTCATGCCCTTTTCCTGCAATGAGAACAATGTCCTCACACGCAGCTTGGCTCAATGCATAGTGAATAGCCGATTCTCGGTCAACCATCTGAACGGCTTTAACCAAAGGCAATACGCCTGCAGCAATCTCCTGAAGAATACCACTGGGATCTTCACTGCGGGGGTTATCCGAGGTTAACACCACCAGATCAGCATATTGGCTGGCAATTTTCCCCATCATGGGACGCTTCGCACGATCACGGTCGCCACCGCAACCAAACACTACCCACAAGCGGCCTTCTTTTAATTGCGTTAGTGTGGTCAATGCCTTTTCCAATGCATCAGGCGTATGTGCGTAATCTACGATCACGCAGGGGGACGCACAAACCAACTCCATGCGACCAGGAGACGCATCCAACATACCCATGACACGAATGACATCTTGGACGGGATAGCCATCTGCCATCAAACTCGAAAACACAGCCAAGCTGTTATACACGTTAAAGGCGCCTAATGTTTTGACACGAACGGCATGCGTACCCTTTGGCGAAATGATATCAAACGTGCTGCCGGACATGCCAATGCAGACGTTCACCGCACGCACAGACACGTCTTCATTCAAGCCATACGTGAGTACTTGGCATGTCTTAGGCAGTGCTGCTAACATGTGTGCGCTATATGCATCATCGCCATTGACAATGCCCCACTGCAGGGTAGGCATAGCGAACAAAGCTGCTTTTGCCGCGGCATACGCATCCATGGTCTTGTGGTAATCCAAATGATCATGGGTTAAATTGGTATAAATCGCCTGCTTAAAATCGATGTGTGCCACCCGTTGTTGTGCGAGCGCGTGAGAGGATACCTCCATGCAAACGTGTTTTAATCCCGCCTGCCGGTATTGATGAAACAACCGCTGCAAACACAATGCATCCGGCGTTGTATTGCCTACGGGTTTCAAATCATGCACATCCCCCTGCCCTAGCGTGCCAATGTAGGCTGCAGACGATCCCAGTAACGCGTAGGCCGATGCCAATTGGTAGGCGATGGTTGTTTTGCCATTGGTTCCTGTGACGCCGGTCACTTGTAATTCACGCGTTGGATAGCCATAAAAACGGCTTCCGATAGCGGCTATCTGACTCGCCAATTGAGGGACTGGGATATACATGACCGAATCGACTGTCTCAAACGATTCAGGCAAGTCGTCTGGGTCAAATGCAATCGCCACAGCACCTGCCAGAATGGCTTGCTTGCAATGGAGCCGTCCATCGGCTACAGCACCTGGGTAGGCTAAAAATAAATCACCGGGTTTTATTTTACGGCTATCATTTTGAATGCCTGAAATATCCACATCAGGCACTTGGCCGGTGCACCATATCGCCAATAAATCAGATGGTTTCATCATGATGCTCCTTTAAGTCGTCGGCACTTTATCCGGAGGAACATCCAGTATTCGCAATGCCGTGGTCATCACTTTCGAAAACAAAGGTCCCGCAACGGCTGCACCGTAATAGCCCCCATGTGTAGGCTCATGAATAAATACCGCAACAATGAGCCGAGGATCAGACACCGGAGCAATGCCTATAAAACTTGAAATATAACGGCTTTCGGCATACCCTTTTTTTCCTGCAATGCGTGCCGTCCCTGTTTTTCCGGCCACTCGATAGCCTACCACATCCGCCGATTTACCCGTGCCATCACTGACCACGGCCTCCAACATTGCCAACACTTGATTGGCTGTTTTAGGGTCAATCACTTGCACGCCTTCAACCGGGCGCGGATTTTCAGTGTGCAGCAAACTAATGGGCAATAATCGCCCTTGATTCGCAAAAATCAAATAACTTTTAGCCAATTGCAATGCACTCACCGACATGCCATAACCAAAACTCAATGTGGCCAAAACAAATGGATTCGCATCTTTAATTTTAGCAATGGCCCCCTCGCCCTCGCCAGGGTAACCGCTCTCTGTGCGCTGGCCGATTCCAGCGCGCATCAGCAAGCCAATCAATTGCTCAGGCGGACTGCTTAAAACCATTTTAGTCACACCCACGTTGCTGGAATTTCGCAAGACACCCGTCACATCTAAAACGCCGTAAGAATGCACATCACGAATGGTGTGCCCATGGACAATCATCCAGCTGGGTCGGGTGTCAATAATGGTTGTAGGCGTGTACAGCCCGGTATCCAATGCGCTGGCAATACTCAACGGCTTGACCACTGATCCAGGCTCAAATGTATCCGTGATGGCTTTGTTGCGATAACTATCCAGTGTGTAATGGCTGCGTGCATTTGGATTAAAAGAAGGCGCATTTGCAATGGCTAGCACCTCACCAGTCTTCGTATCCAACACCACGACAGAACCCGACTTAGCACCAAATTTAGCCAACGTATTTTGTAACTCATGGTATGCAAAAAATTGAATGCGGCGGTCAATGCTCAATTGCAACTCATGGCCAGGTTGCGGCTCTTTTAACATGTCCAGCTCATCAATGATACGACCGGTTCTGTCTTTTACTACCCGTTTTTTGCCACTATACCCGACCAGCCAGTGCTGATAGGCCAATTCCAATCCCTCTATCCCATTGTCATCGATATTAGTAAACCCTAATAATTGTGCGGTGCTATCGCCCTCAGGATAATAGCGTTTAAATTCCTCTTGAAAATTAACCCCAGGTATTTTAAGTATATCAATTTTTTTAGCCACCATCGGCGTAAGCTGGCGTTGCAGATAAACAAACCCACGCCCCTGGGTCGCACGCACCCTCTTCGCCAACTGTTTAACCGGAACACCTAGAAAATGCGCCAAAGACGCGAATTGACGCGCACTGGGTGCAAAGTCTTTAGGATTGATCCATAAGGACTGCACGGGCGTACTGACGGCTAAAGCGGACCCTTCTCGATCGATGATGATCCCGCGGTAAGCCGGGATATCCACCACACGAAGGCTTCGCGCATTGCCTTGGCCACGTAAAAATTGGCGATCGACCACCATCAAATCCAGCATGCGCCAAATGAGCACGCCTGCTATCAGGATAAAAAAACAAGCCACAACCCATAGTCGTGCGAGATGAGATTTTTTTGTCATTGCGCCCGTTTTCTTCACTCTGCGCGCAAAACAAACGTTTGCTTGTTTGTGGGCAAGACCATGTGGAGTTTTTCAGACGCCAACTGCTCTACGCGAGATGGCGTGGCAAGGCTCGCTTGCTCCAGTAACAATTGCCCCCATTGCATCTGCAATTGATGCCCCCGTTGCTCCGCACTTTCCAACTGGCTCAAGGTCATGCGTTCCACATTGGTGGTATACACCACGCCTAACGCACTCAAGAGCACGGCACTGAGCAATGCCATTTGCAAACACAACGACCTAGACAACCGTACATCGGCCCATTGACCATGAAAAAAATCGCTTTCATTGATGCCTTTCGCTGCAGCGTTCATGCTATTTTCTCTCCCTTTCGAAGAACTGCACTTCGGGAACGAACATTGGCCTTGATTTCATCATCACTGGGCTTCATGGCCTTTCCCACTCGTTTAAAATACGTTTTTATCTCAGACGCTTTGATCGGCACCCCACGTGGCGGCTGAATGCCTTCTTCTTGAGCGCGCATAAATTGCTTCACCAAGCGGTCTTCCAGCGAATGAAAGCTAATCACCGCCAATCGCCCGCCCACGGCCAATGCACCTACGCATTGGTCTAAACAACGCGTTAAATCCGTTAATTCCCGGTTAATGTGAATGCGAATGGCTTGAAACACACGCGTTGCCGGGTGCTTGTGTTTTTCCCATTTTGGATTCGCGGCTTTCACAATCTCCGCCAACACGGCCGTGGTCAAAATGGGTGCCTCATCCCGAGCCAGAACAATGGCACGTGCAATGCGACCTGCAAACCGTTCTTCCCCGTATTGGCGAAAGACTTGCGTCATTTCAGTGGCATCGGCCTCATTCACAAACCGCGCGGCATCTAACGGTTGTGTAGAATCCATCCGCATGTCCAAAGGGCCATCATGCATAAAACTAAACCCGCGCTCTGCAT
>CAMAYA010000131.1 GCA_945862275.1 Legionella genomosp. 1
AAGCCGCAAGAAATTGAGATCATGACGCGCTCGCTGATGTCTCAGTTTGAACAATACATTAAACTAAACAAAAAAATACCACCAGAAATTTTGGGTTCATTAGCCGGGATAGACGATCCCGGCCGATTGGTCGATACCATTACCGCTCATTTAAGTCTCAAAGTTGAAGATAAACAAGATTTGCTTGAAACCTTAGACATAGGCGTGCGCTTAGAACGCCTAATGGCTGCCATTGAAACGGAGATTGATTTATTACAAGTAGAAAAACGCGTACGTGGGCGTGTGAAGCGCCAAATGGAAAAAAGCCAACGCGAATATTATCTTAACGAACAAATCAAAGCGATTCAAAAAGAACTAGGTGAGCTAGGCGAAGAAGGCAATGAAATGGATCAACTCGAGTCCTCCATTCATAAAGCCGGTATGCCCAAAGAAGCGAATGACAAAGCACTCGCAGAGTTGCATAAATTAAAATTAATGTCACCTATGTCGGCGGAAGCAACGGTTGTTCGTAATTATTTAGATTGGATGCTCAGCGTTCCATGGAAAAAAAGAAATAAAATACAGTTTGATTTGAAGAAAGCAGAAGCCTTGCTTGATAAAGACCATTATGGTCTAGAAAAAGTGAAAGAACGCATATTGGAGTATCTGGCTGTTCAAAAACGCGTTAAGCGACTGAAAGGTCCTATTCTTTGTTTGGTCGGGCCACCTGGGGTTGGTAAAACTTCATTGGGGCAATCGATTGCAAACGCGACAGGGCGCACCTTTATCCGTATTGCGTTAGGGGGCGTTCGTGATGAAGCTGAAATTAGAGGGCATCGTCGTACATATATCGGTTCGATGCCTGGAAAAATCATCCAGAAACTGTGCAAGGCAGGGGTTAAAAATCCTCTGATTATGTTAGATGAAGTTGATAAAATGGCCATGGATTTCCGAGGTGATCCGGCGTCTGCACTGTTGGAAGTACTCGATCCGGAACAAAACCATACATTCAATGATCATTATCTAGAAGTAAATTATGATTTGAGTGATGTCATGTTTATTGCTACCGCTAATTCACTTGAAATTCCAGCACCACTATTGGATCGAATGGAAATTATCCGCCTAGCTGGTTACACTGAAGATGAGAAAGTGAATATTGCTAAAAACTACCTGGTTTCAAAACAGGAGGTTTTGAATGGGTTAAAAACGGATGAAATTGAATTTTCAGAAGATGCGTTGCATGAAATTGTTCGTCATTATACACGTGAAGCGGGTGTTCGAAATTTAGAACGAGACATCGCCAGTATATGCCGAAAGGTTGTAAAAGACATTCTAACGAACCAACGTGTTAAGAAAATTAAAATCACACGTAAGAATATCGAGAAATTTTTAGGTGTTAAAAAATTCAGTTATGGTTTGGCTGAGTCTCATGATCAGGTAGGCCAGGTAACAGGTTTGGCTTGGACCAGTGTGGGTGGTGAGCTACTAACCATTGAGGCGTCTATGATGCCTGGCAAAGGAAAAACATTGCATACAGGTCAATTGGGTGATGTGATGCAAGAATCCATTCATGCCGCGATGACCGTTGTCAGAAGCCGGGCTAAATTGCTTCATTTGGCAGACGATTTTTATGAAAAAAATGATTTCCATATTCATATACCCGAGGGCGCTACTCCCAAAGACGGACCTAGTGCGGGAATTGGGATGTGCACTGCCATCGTTTCAGTTGTGACTCAAATTCCTGTTCGTGCAGATTTAGCCATGACAGGTGAAATTACATTGCGCGGCCAGGTGTTGCCGATTGGTGGTTTAAAAGAAAAATTGTTAGCGGCCCATCGTGGGGGGATTAAGCATGTTATTATTCCTGAAGAAAATAGAAAAGATTTGATTGAAATTCCGGATAATGTGTTAAAAAAATTAACTATACATCCTTTGAAGACCATTGAACAGGTACTGGCGCTGGCTTTACAACGCAGTCCTTTTGATGAATCTGCTCCTTTAATACCTGTTTTAGAAGTGGAAACTAAAAAAGGTAAAAAAATCAAAAATAATGATTTACATGTCGATGAATAAGGGGTATATTCTCGTTCGTTGGCCGCTACTGGCCGGAACCATAGGGATTTAGTAGCTTGACTTGAGCCGATAAATTTGATTAAATTGGCATCGAATTAAGGATAGTTAATTCAAAGGGGATAACATGAATAAGAGTGAATTAGTTGAAGCCCTCGCTAATGGTTCAGAGATAACTAAAGCAGATGCAAGCAAGGTTCTTGATGTGCTTATTAAAACAGTTACTAATGCGTTAAAGAGTGGCGACGACGTTGTCATCCCTGGGTTTGGCTCGTTTTCTGTAGGTCTTCGTTCAGCGCGTACTGGACGAAATCCACAAACCGGTGCCGCTATTGAAATTAAAGCTTCACGGGTTGCCAAGTTCAAAGCGGGAAAGTCTTTAAAAGAAGCAGTACAGAGTAATTAAGATTTCGGGTGCTTAGCTCAGCTGGGAGAGCATCGCCCTTACAAGGCGAGGGTCGCAGGTTCGATCCCTGCAGCACCCACCAAGTTATGGAGTGGTAGTTCAGTTGGTTAGAATACCGGCCTGTCACGCCGGGGGTCGCGGGTTCGAACCCCGTCCACTCCGCCAGTTTAACGCGCCGAAAGGCGCGTTTTTTTTATATTTGATGGAAACACTGACATGTTGCAAAAGCTAAACGAACGAATTCAAGGTTTGGTGGCGTGGATTGTCATCAGCCTGGTCGCAATTACGTTCACATTATTTGGTGTGGACTATTATTTGCAATCTCATCATGAGTCCAGTGCACAAGCGGATGTAAATGGTGAGCCCATCACAAAACAATCCTTTGATTTAACCTATCGCCGAGCGCGTCAGTCTCGTTCTTTACCACAATTGAGTGCTGCCCGCGACAATCAATTCAAGCAGCAACTTCTGAAAGAAATGATAGTCAATACCGTTACCGTTCAAGCCGCCCATTCTAACGGCTTTGATGTTAGTCCATCTCAAGCTGATGCGGCCATCTTAAGTATTCCTCAATTTCAAGAAGAAGGCCATTTTTCCAGTGATCGTTATACGCAGGCTCTAAATGGAGCACTGTTCACGCCACAGTCTTTTCAAAAAGAGGTTCGCCAGGGTATGTTGCTGAACCAGCAACGCTTTGCCTTTATTGGTACGGCGTTTGTATTGCCCAAAGATATTGAACAATTTGTTAAATTGTATATGCAAACACGTGATTATGACTACGTAACTATCCCTGCCACCCGGTTTTCTGACCTTATCAAAGTATCAGATGAAGCAATTGCTTCATACTATCAGCAGCACCCCAAGGCATTTTTATCCCCCGAAGAAGTCAGTATCGATTATGTTCGACTCTCATTGCCGGACATTAAAAAAACAATCGATATTTCTGAGCCACAAATTAGACAATATTATGATGAAAACAAGTCTACGATGACCAAGCCATATTTGGATGTGAAATCAGATATACATGAACAACTATTGGCAGAACGTGCACAAGCCATATACGCACAAACGTTGGAACAGCTGTCTGATGTCAGTTATCAATCGCCAGATACACTTAAACCCACTGCTAAGTTATTAAGCTTGCCTATTGAAAGTACCGGTCTTTTTTCACGACTAGGTGGAGATGAGCCATTGCTTAAAAACAGACTCGTGGTTGATGCGGCTTTCAGTCATGACGTTTTGGAACTAGGTAATAACAGCGATCCAATTCAGTTGGACAATGATTCGGTCGTCGTGTTGCGAGTAAATAAACATGACTTGGCATCAGAAAGAAGCTTAAATGACGTAAAAGACATGATTTATAAAAAATTAGTGAAGAAAAATGCTGAGAAGGAAGCCATGAACATTGGAGCTGCTCTAATCAGTCAAAAAGATGCCTTGCCTGCACAAATAAAATTAATGGAAGAAAACCATTTAACTTGGAAACCAGTTAAATTAGCGGGTCGTGATGGCGATGAAAAAATGCAGTCCATTAATGAAATTGCGTTTAATTTGCCGCGTGTAGGTGATGTTGCTGGCGATCGCCATCCGAATGGTGATTACGTTGTTGTGTCCCTAAAGGCAATTAATAATGGGCGTTTAGACCGTTTGGATCATGAACAATTAGCCAGTATTACGCAACAAATCGAATCAAATAATGGTGTGATGGACTATGAGCTGTATGTGAATGGTTTAATGGGCAAAGCGAGCATTGTCACGCACTAGACATCCATACGAGTGGTGAATGATCAGCATTTCAGTTAAGATTGTTGAATCATAATGAAATCGAGCAAAAACGATGGTTGAACCCACAGATTCCCCAGAG
>CAMAYA010000132.1 GCA_945862275.1 Legionella genomosp. 1
CGCTGCGTCATGGTGCAACGCTGCTGTAATTTGCGAGATTTTAGTTTTGTTATCGTTGGGTTTTTATTGATGGCGTCCGTTGCGTATTATGTTTGACTCTGAACAGAAGTGCACGCAAAAAACCGCATGCACTTCTTTATACTACCCGATGCTCTCCATTCCACCCATATAAGCACGCAATGCCTCAGGAATAATAATGTTGCCGTCTTTATCCTGATAATTTTCCATGATAGCCACCAGCGTTCTGCCAACCGCTAAACCTGATCCATTCAATGTATGCACTAACACCATTTCATTCGTTTCTGGATGCCGGTAACGGGTTTGCATGCGTCGCGCTTGGAAGGATTCCATGTTGCTGCATGATGAAATTTCACGGTACGTGTTTTGGCTAGGCAGCCATACTTCTAAGTCATACGTTTTTGCAGCATTGCCTAAATCACCGGTACATAAGGCTAGCACGCGATAAGGAAGATTCAACCGTTGCAAGATAACTTCTGCGTGCTGTGTTAGCTGTTCTAAGGCCTCATAAGAAGACTCCGGCGTGGTGACCCATACCAGCTCTACTTTTTCAAACTGGTGCTGGCGAATCAATCCTTTGGTGTCTTTTCCATATGATCCCGCTTCGCTTCGAAAACACGGCGAATGGCATGCATGGCGTATGGGCAATGACTCTACGTTTAAAATCATGTCGCGTACGGTATTGGTCACTGGGATTTCTGCTGTAGATGTTAAGTAATAACCGGCATCTCCCTGGAGTTTAAAGAAATCTTCTTCAAATTTTGGCCATTGTCCCGTTCCTCGTACACTGTCTCGATTGACAATGTACGGAACGTAAATTTCTTCGTAGCCATGCTCTTCTGTGTGAATATCCAACATGAATTGAATGAGTGCGCGATGCAATTTAGCCAATGCTGATTTCATTACGACAAAGCGGCTGCCCGTGATTTTGACCGCCAGTGCGAAGTCCATTTGTCCGAGCGCCTCTCCTAATTCATCATGGGATTTAACCTCAAAATCAAATACCGGCACATCGCCCCATCGGCGAATTTCTTGATTGTCTTGTTCATCACGTCCAATGGGAACGGAAGCATGCGGTAAACAAGGCAAACGCAAATTAATGGCTTCGATGCGTTCCAATACAGTGGCTAACTCGGCTTTTTTTGCCTCCATCTCGTCACTGATTCGGCTCACATCTGCCCGCATAGCGGTGATATCTTCTTTGCGCGCCACGGCGTGCCCTATTTCTTTGGAGCGCTGATTGCGTTCGGTTTGCAAAGCTTGCGTTGCCATGGCCAAGTCTTTACGCAGTACTTCTAGCGCCTTGTATGCAGGAGCATCGAAATGGAAGCCGCGTTTTAACAGTTCATCGGCTACAAATTGGGGGGTTTCGCGCAATAAATGAGGATCTAACATAGAGTACCTCTCACCGGACAATGCCTCGGGTGGATTGTTGAAGGGCTTCGATCATTGGTATTAATTCAGGGCAGTCCTGTCTTAAGACATCCAATTCGACCAAAGCTTGCTGCACTGTCAATCCCTTTCGAAAAATGACTTTGTACGCACGTCGCAACTGATCAATGGCTTCCGATGAAAACCCGCGTCGCCTCAACCCTACCGTATTAATCCCACAAGCCGACGTAGCAATCCCCGCGATCATGACATAAGGCAACACATCTTTCGTAACATACGTAGCACGCGCAATAAACGCATAGGCACCCACATGACAAAATTGATGAACGGCCGCGTATGCGCCGATAATGGCATAGTCATCAATGATCACGTGTCCCGACAGGGCTGAGTAATTCACCATGATAATTTGGTTGCCCACGATGCAATCATGGCCAATATGCGAATAGGCCATTAAAAAATTATGGTCGCCCAATCGTGTCAGCCCGCCGCCCTTTATTGTACCGCGGCTTATCATGCAAAATTCACGAATAATATTATGGTCACCAATTTCCAGGCGTGTGGCTTCGCCTTGATACGTCACGTCTTGCGGTTCGTCACCTACTGACGCAAATTGAAAGATTTTATTGTGCTTGCCAATAACCGTTGGCCCTTGAATCACCACATGAGGTCCAATCCAAGTGCCATCGCCAATCTCGACGTTCGCTCCAATGATTGTTCCAGGACCGACAGATACCCCCTCACCCAATTTCGCTAATGGATGAATCATTGCATGTTCACTGATCACTTTTTTTTACTTCCTTCGCGGCACTCATTAAATCTGCAGAGCAGACCAATTTTTCGCCGACAAAAACCTCGCCATGCATTCGCCAAAAATCGCGTTTTTGACCCGTTAATTTAATATTCAACCGCAATTGATCCCCAGGCGTCACCACTTGCTTAAACTTAGCATTATCAATGCCTGCAAAAAAATACAAGAATTCATACCCAGGTTTTGGAGCTCGCGATAAATTCGATAAAATAGCGCTTGCTTGTGCCAAAGACTCCAGCATCAACACACCTGGCATGATAGGATTGCCTGGAAAGTGTCCGGAGAAAAAAGGCTCGTTAATCGTCACATTCTTCACTGCCTGCAAATAATCAAATTCTTTATAATCCAGCACCCGATCAACCAATATGAAAGGATAACGATGCGGCAATAAATCAAGAATTCTATTAATGTCCACAAATCCACTCATGTCATTCACTCACTCTGCAATGCCAAAACATTACGCCGTCCAAGTGTCCACGTCCCCATTTATCAAAGAAACGTGTTCACAAAGACGGCGCAATCACACCCGATTACGATTAGTTAATTTCTTGCATCACTTTCGCGGTAACATCCAGTTTATCGACACTGAAAGGGGCTGCATCTTTTTGGAAAACCAAGTCGTATTTTTCACTTTCAGCGACTTTAGCAATGGCAGCGCGGATTTTATTATAAAATTCTTCCATTGCTTCATTGTGCGCCGTGCTCAATTCTTGCTGATACTGCTGTCCTTCTCGTTCAAATTGTTGCTGAGTAGCCACAATTTGTTTTTCCAGATCTTTTCGTTGTGTTTGGCTCATGATGGCCGTATCACGCTTGAATTTCTCCATGTCTTTTTTCAAACCACCTTCCATTGCGACCAATTTGTCACGACGGGGTTTAAACTCTTTTTCAAGCTTTTCCTGAATCCCTTTCATCTGGGTTGATGTCTGCATAATTTTTTGCAAATCAACCACACCGATTTTTGTTCCGTCCGAAAAAGCATTGCTGCTAATAGCCAACATTAACGCAATGAATACACCACCTACTTTCTTCATTATTTCACTCCCAATTCAAAGACCAACAAACCCAATCCCAAGATACTACTATTGACTACAAATGCTAGCACAATTCATTGCAGGTTAAAATCCTGATGACACAGAAAATGCAAAGGGTTGCACCCTATCTAGAGACTCTGCATTGAATGGGGTGGCCAAACTGAAGGCCAAAGGTCCCATGGGTGAACGCCACTCAACGGAGACACCACCAGAATAACGCATAGCGCCCTCATTTGTACCACTCAAGGCTATCGGGGTTCCCCGAATAAATGCGTTACCCGCATCCGCAAATACGCTCACACGCAGTGTCTCACGACTAAATGGATAGGGTAAAACAATACCCGCGCTGCCATTCACCAATAAATTCGCGCCGATTGCGTTGCCTTGGTCATCCTTAGGGCCTAAAGAATAACTATCAAAACCTCGCACTTGCCCAGGCTGCGCAATACCACCGGCAAAATAGTTTTCATAAAAAGGCAAGCCTTGATTGCCATACGTATTTCCATACCCCACATTGCCCATGGCAGTAAAAATAAACCCTTTAACCAACGGAACATACCCACGCGCCTGATACGATGCCTTGTAATAATTCAATGATTGCGACGTTGCTGGCAAAGCAAATAACATGCCTGCTTGTTGATTAACCCCTTGATTCGGATAAGGCATCTGATCATAACTATTGCGACTCCAGCCCGTCGTTAAACGGATTTCATTGAAATCACGCCCATATTGATTCACAAAGTTTTGTATTTGCAGCACCCGTCCCACGGATTTAATCCGCATGCCTTGGTACCCATAACCAAATTGCACACCACTTTTTTCAGCTAGGGGAACGTTGTAAGTCACATCCGTACCAAATCGATCGGAACTGTAGGAACTGACATCCAAATGCTGCGGATCAAGGGTATTGTAATACACATCAAACCCCCGCCCTACGCCTGTTTTCGTGTAAAAAGGATTGTAATAATTAAACGTATAATCCTGTCCCCAATAACTGGCATTAAAGCCCAAACCA
>CAMAYA010000133.1 GCA_945862275.1 Legionella genomosp. 1
CATAAAAAAAAACTATCCCGACAACATGGATTACCATTTATTCAAAGAGTTGATTCGAAATTTAATCGCAGAGAACAGTCAACCGTTGTTAAATTACTATCAACAAGAATGCATCAAGCACAATAACGCCACAGCCTGTCAATATGGACTGGTCTTGAGCCGGTTAAGCTCGAATCAATATAAACAAGCCAAAGCTGAAATCCTCCCATTATTAAACAAAGAGCATGATAACTTGTTTTTTCAAATTGCCATGGCGCAAGCGGAGGCAGGAAACCAAGAATTTCCACAAGCCATCACCCGATTAAAGGAATTGCAGACCAATTTCCCAGACAATTATGCGGCCGTTATTGAATATGCAGACGTACTCATGGAAGCGAACAAGCCAGAGCTTGCCGCCAGTGTCCTGCTCAAAGGCAGCCGACAATTTAAAAACGATTTACCCATCTGCCAACAATTGGCACAAGCGCAAGCGAACAGCCATCATAAAGACTACGCCTACTTCACGCTGGCGCAATGCCATATGATGCAAGGTGAAAACCGCGCGGCCATGCATACCTTAAAATTGGCCAAGACATTGGCCAGTAAAGATCATCTGTTGCTCGCGCGGATTAGCGCGCGCATGGATGAGATCAAGGCGTTGACAGCGAAAGACTAAGAATAAACCTAACGTGAGATCGCTTCAAATGATCAAACAGCAAACCCTGTTAGTGCGGACTCAATAAATGATGCGCCCTTTCAACCGCGAAGTGCAACAGTGGATATAAACTAAGCAACGGCTAGAGTGAGCCACGGAAAGTTAATAAGCTCAAGGTGCAAACCAAGGACATTATCAAATTGCGCGTACAACTATCACGTTGCTACCCGATCGCATTGATTGGGACGAACTGCAACGATTTGCTACGGAACAGAGTGCCTTTGGTAAAAAAAATGATGAATAGCCCTCCTTCTTAAAAATTAAGCGACCAGAGCACAGTAACACGCTTCTTTGTATCCATTATAGGTGGGATTATTGCGGGTATACGATGTAACCACACCAATATTGAACTCATTTAATAAATTTTGTGTATATTTAAACCTAAATTTATGGTAAAATCCAAAACTTATTGCCGTAATATCTGTATTTTTGTGTTGTATGCGACCTTAAATTGGCGTTACAATGAGAGATAACCCAATGAATTGCCTGGTTTTTCTCCATATGTCTGAATAATTGACTCACATGATTTTACATTTATGCGGTTTGTTAATACAATAGCCACTTTTGCGCGTTAACACGCATATTTTATCCTAACAAAATGGAGCATCATGAATATTATCATCACGTTAATTTCCCTCGCCATATTGACTAGCAGCATGACATCCAGCGCCACAAACGTATCCCATCGATCGAAACAATCCTTCGACGTGGCAGCTGAAACAAAACACTTGGGACAAAAAGCGCCCCGACTGAACAGGCATGTGCTTCAACTGGCACTGGCCGCCTATAAAAAAGCCTCTATCCGTGGAGCGGTTAAAAAACAAGTGTTGACCGTCATCGATTACTCCTTGCCATCCTCTAAACAACGCATGTGGATTTTTGATGTGAACCACGACAAGCTGTTATACAACACCTATGTGGCTCATGGACAAAATTCTGGCATGAATACGCCCAGTCATTTTTCAAATATCATGTCCAGCAAACAAACCAGTTTAGGAACGTTCGTTACACGTGATACGTACATGGGCTCAAAAGGATACTCCTTGAATTTACAAGGATTAGAAAAAGGCTTCAATGATAATGCCTATAACCGACGCGTGGTCATTCACGGCGCATGGTATGTCGAGCCTAAATTCATCCAAAAAACAGGACATGCAGGCCGAAGCTGGGGTTGCCCATCCATCGCTCAAACAATGGCAAAACCTGTGATCAATACCATTAAAGGTGGATCGGTTGTCTTTGCTTATTATCCTGACAGGAACTATTTAACGCATTCTAGTTACGTTGCGTAATTAGTCACACGATTGTTGTAACCAACATTGCCCCGTAGAATTGCAAACACGAACCGTTTCGCATGATGGGGCATAATAGCCAGGGGTTCCAATCACAACAGTCGGGCCACCCCAGCCCCCACCGTAATACCCGCCTCCAACATGATAGTATCCACCATCGCCATGGCCATGATAGTAGCCACCGCCACCACCGTGGTAATATCCTCCACCGCCGCCATGCCAAGCACTGCTCATAGCACTGACTAATAATGCGAAAGCAAACACAATCGTTCGAGAGACATTCCTTTTGGTATTCATGATTAGACACTCCGACAGATGATTCCTATGTTCTAGTATAGCTCTAAAATTTACGGCCTGCAGTTATCGTGATAATCAAATTATCTATGCTATGCTTACAAGGCATCTAATCAATACATGGAGTTTGGTATGAGCGATTTAGTGGTCAGAATTTCCGTCATTTTAGCGGATACGTATGCGTTATATCTCAAAACACAAAATTATCACTGGCATGTAAAAGGGCCGCAATTTAAATCTTTGCACGATTTATTCGAAGGACAATATCGCGAACTCGCAGAAGCCATTGATGCGGTTGCTGAACGCATGCGAATCATGGGACATAAAGCGCCCGCGACTTTTAAAGAATATGAACAGTTAAAAACCATCAAAGACGGCAACTCTGATTTGAATTCAGCCGCCATGGTGAAAGAACTCGCCGCTGATAACGCGACTTTAGTGAAAGACTTAAACAAAGCCATGCTGCTTGCACAAAATGCAAATGATGAGGGAACGGTGGGTTTGTTGGCTGAACGGATCGCCGTGCATCAAAAAGCACATTGGATGTTGAGTGCGTCTTGTGAATAACGTGTTGTTGACGTCCCACACATCTGGTGCGCAATAATATGCACAGACTGATTTTTTGGTGGACAATATGATAAGCCTGATTACTATGTTAACCGCGTTAAATAACTATCTTGTGCATCCTGAAAATAATAATGAGGATGCACTTGCAGTTCATATGGAAAAATACAACGCCGACCGGGATGCGTTCAACCGTGATTTTTTTAGAATCACGATTGATAGGCTACCACAAGAAAGTATTGATAACTTATTAACCACCCTGGGTATTAATAAAAATCAATACGGCCGCTACATCAATCAAAAAATAACCGTTTATCAATTTTTAACTGAATTAAATACCACATTGTATAACCCCCGGCTGACGGATGCCATTGCCCTGATTGACGAACACAATAAAACCCGATGGAAAGCAATGACCGCGTGGATAGCCTTGCTGAGTACAGGTAGTGTAGTGCCCTTTTGGTTGTATGGGTTCACCGCTATAGAACAATTTGTAACCGCGGCGTCCGTGGTTGCTGCTGGAGGTTTGGCTTATTCTGTCGCAATAGCACTATACACGCTATATGAATACTCCCCTGCTGAAGGGTCCGAAAATACCTGGTACCAATTGTTCAAAGATAATTTTTTCGCCCTTAGTAATTCAGCCCTTGTGGTCTCTGCCTGGGCGCTACTACTAACTGCTGCCGCATCAAATCCTGTGGTTTCCATATTGTTTGTCGCAGGCGAATTCGTGCATGTGGTGAAAGAGGTAGTGGCGCTGGCCTATATAGCCTACCAAAACAACCCAACCATTGAATTGAGCGATACACTCGATGAAAAACAAAAGAAAGTACGAGAAGCCGCTGACTTTGAAACACGCAAAAACGACGCATATCTCAACCTAGCCGCGGCAATATTAATGACCGTCATCGTTGCAGCATGGTGTTTTATACCGGGTGGATTCATTGTACCATTGGCTTGCATGGCAGCCATTGGCGTGGTCAACGCAACGACCCAATGGGCGATTTCGCTGAACGGATCGCCGTGCATCAAAAAGCACATTGGATGTTGAGTGCGTCTTGTGAATAACGTGTTGTTGACGTCCCACACATCTAGTGTATAATAATGTACACAAACTGATTTGATGGTGAACATATGGAAAGCCTAATTATTACGTTAACCGCGTTAAATGACTATCTTGTGCATTCTGAAGATTATGATCACAATGCACTTGCATTTCATATGGAAAAATACAACGCCGACCGGGATGCGTTCAACCGTGATTTTTTTAGAATCACGATTGATCGTGATAGGCTACCACAAGAAAGTATTGATAACTTATTAACCACCCTGGGTATTAATAAAAATCAATACGGCCGCTACATCAATCAAAAAATAACCGTTT
>CAMAYA010000134.1 GCA_945862275.1 Legionella genomosp. 1
CACCGACTCTCCAAAATGATGGATGATTTGTTGAAGGGCTGGCTGACCCGGCAAAACGAGTGCTTTGGCAATCTCATCGGCACTGATCACATCAATCCCTAACGCTGAAAAATAGGCGGCTATCGTAGATTTCCCACTGGCAATGCTTCCCGTTAATCCGACGCAATACATGGATTAATACTCATGGTTTAAATTGACGCATGTTAACAAATGCACATAACATGAATCGGGAGACGCGCTGCGCTCTTTGCAATAAGCAATAGCCGCAATGGCCGCGTCATCACGCTGAGGGTATGGATTGCTCGCCCAGGGCTTGGCTTCTTGATCCAAGGCCGTGCATTGCCAAGAAGGGCGTGTGCTCACACCGTGATGAAAGAAATCACACGCTTCGTGTGCCACTTTGCAACTGCTGGGCACGGGGCTTTCTTTTTTGCAAGAAGCCAGTGCTTGATTAATCGCCATGCGCTCGTATGGGTGTTTTGATACCCATGGCTTGCTGTCTTGATCGAAAGCAGTGCACTGCCAGTACTCGGCCTCATCAGCCCACGATGATGGCATTATCATCCACAACAGAACCATCAGGGTGACTGATCTCAGGGGGTGCATCATGTTGTCCTTGAGGTAGTGTTTTCATCAGCAGGAATCCTATCCTATCGCATCTTCATTCATCGGGGGAAGCAATATAATGTGGCGACTAAAATGCAAGACGCTACAAATCCAAATGCAACATCAAGGCAGAATGTATTTTTGGCATGGATGAACGCACATATCCTGCAGGCGTTGTGTTTTTCATTCTGGCTTTAGAAATTGTTCTAATTTGATGACACTGTGCTTTAGAATGCTTGTTAAGGCCCGTTTCATTGGAATCCAGAAAGACTTCAAAAGGATAGATCTTTGTTGTATTAGACGTGATGGGGACAACGGTTACCGTTCCTGCAGCCTTATTGTTCGCATTGTTACTGACAATCAATACGGGTCTGCGTTTTTTGGTTTCGTCACCTATTGTGGGGTCTAAATCAGCAAAATAAATCTCACCACGTTTCATGATCGATCCCATCGGCTGATGTGGCCTCAAATGCCGGATCAATTTCACCATTGGCTTCACGATAATGCGCCTCAAGCGTCACTTGCTGCAGCAAATAAAGTGCTTTTTTAATCACCTCTGAGCGAGATTTATAGTGATGTTCATGTTGATAGGTTTCAATGAATTCACATTGCTGTTCGGGTAATGAAATAGATAATTTTTGTGCGCGCATAACAACCTCCTTTGTTTCCATACTTTTAATATTACCATGGGTAGCACAAAAAACAAGTATACCGCCGGAAATTTCATCGGGAGGAAGCAACAAGCCCGCTGGGCGCTAAAAGTAGTGGTTCCTTTGAATAGCTTCCATTGACAATGGAAACATCCCTGTTTGAAGGGAGCATCTACCGTTCAGCTAGCGTTAATGGCCAATCGCATGCATCCCAAGCGGGATCGTCTTGGTTGTTTACATAAGCTATTTGTTGCAAAAAATGGCATTCTACCCCTAGTCCGAGCGAATTGAGGTGCCATTGTTGGCGAGTGTAGCGCATGGAGGTATGATAAGCTTAACGTTTTAAATCTCGGTAAAAATTTTCGTGTACACCGAGTGCAAGAAGCATTCGTGTCGACGGATCCCATTCATAAGCCAAAAGCATCTCTTGTTTGTGCATTTTGAATTGGTGAACATAAACACCAGACAAATCACCTTTTTTCTCTTCACCCATGAGCGGATCTGCAATAATAGCAGAAATGGATTCATTGACTATTTCTTGCTGATTTTTATGCAATTTTTTATATGCTTTTTTGAAAGTTGGCATTTGCAAAACGATGATGTCAGTCAATTTTGTTCTCAAAATTAAAAGGCTCGGCTAACGTTTTATCTTGCCGCTTTGCTGTTAATATATCAATAATGAATTGAATCGGTAGATCAGGGTTATCAAGGGCACATTTACCTAAACTAGCCCAGAATTCAATTTGGTTTGGAATAGTGCGGAACTCTGAACGAGCGACTTTCTTTGCTTCGTTATAAATGGTTTCATCAATTCTTATCGCGACACCCATAGATCACCTGATTTTGTAATGAATTGCTACAATTGTAGTATAGCGGTCATTAAGCTTTATTTCAATGATCCCTACGTTTGCTATGACAGATTCCTATCAAATGCTTTTCCATATCGACTATTTCGTCTATAATGATTATATCGAACGAAATAATCAATTTGGAGTTGCATATGGAATCCTTATCGGCAAATGTAGCAAAAACACATTTTGGTGATCTCCTTCTCAAAGTACAACGTGCGCCGGTCCAAATTAATCGAAATGGCAAGGCTGTTGCTGTGGTTTTATCTGTTGATGATTATGAGAGTTTTGAAACACTTAAAATGAATGCACTAAAAAATAGAGTAGAACAAGCCAGGGAAGACATGATGGCTGGTCGTGCTATAGACGGGGATCATTTTTTTGAAGATTTACTAAAGGGAACCTTTGATTAATATGCCTCAGTATTTATTTACAGCCCAATCTAAACAGGATCTTATTCAGATTCGCCGTTTTACAGTAGAACGATGGGGTAAAGATCAGTCCGTACTCTATTTGCATGATTTAAGAAAGACATTGCTGTTGTTATCGGAGATGCCTTCAATAGGGAAGGGTTGTTTTGATGATTTCGGGAAAAATATTTATCGATTTCCATTTGGCAGTCATATTATTTACTATCTGACAATCGCCGACGAAAAAATCGTTGTTGTTGCCGTCTTGCATCAAAGCATGGTACCCGCAAAACACTTGAGTTCTCCAATGTAACCATTTTTGTCATTCACCACGCCACTCCGAACGAGCTGAACAGGCATGAATACTCTCTAATTCACGAATGATATCCGGGTGCAGGAGGTGCTGCCTCGTTTTATGTTGGATGTCCAACAACAGGTCAATGCTTTTTTTAGAGGCTTGTTTCAAGCTGGCGGTCAGTGCCACAACGAGGGGTGAAAAAAGATGGTTAGGCTTGTCCAATAGTGCCTTTGCAAGCTGATACGTATCTTCCTCGTCGCCGTTTAACGTGGTGAGGATGGTCTCAATGCTGGGTTCCTTTCTTCTGGACTGGTGAAAGCAATACCTGAATAGGATCCAGGCCTTCTGCTGAAGGGCATATGTCAATATCTCAGGGGCTGTGACGGCGTTGTGATCAAATAGCATTAGAATAATGAGCTGCCCTTTATCAATGGTCAATTTAACCAAGTCCAGTCGTACATCAGTCGTCAGATGGTTTCGGCTTTGAAGCAACAGCTTATCAATCCGATGCGTGTCCGGTTTAGGCTTGTTGATTTCAATGATCAATGCCTTGTTGAATGCCTTTTGGGTCAGGTCATTTGTTTTACTGGGCTGAAACGCGTTAGGTTTGGGCATGATGATACTCACATCAGAATAACTCCATGAATTGATTGTAGTGCATCAGTTTATAAAATGTGCTTAAAAGCAAAAAAAATATTTATGGGGTGAGTGAGCCCATCGATTCCAGTTGTTTCTGATGCGTTTTCCAGGTGGGCATAAACCGGGTCATAAGCGCATAAAATCGTGGGCTGTGGTTTGCTTCGAGCAAGTGCACCATTTCATGAACAAGCACATACTCCAAACACACCAAGGGCATCTTGATTAATTGAATATTGAGCCAGATACGTCGTGCGATCACATTGCACGATCCCCAGCGTGTTTTCATGGACTTAATGCCCCATGCTAGAACCGATACGCCAATGATGGGTTCCCATTTTTGAATGAGTTCGGGCAATAAGGCCTGCATTTGTTGTTTGTACCAATCGTGCAAGTTTTTCACTCGATCGTCGTGTGTTGTGGTTTTGGTTAAGCAAAGCATCGCATTACCGTTAATGATGATTTGGTTCAGCGGTGCATTCACATGGAGAGTCAGAGGGTATGTTTCCCCTAAAAAGGGGATGTGTTCACCACTTTCCATTTTAATGGGATATGGTTTTGTGCGACAAGCCGCGCGCGCGCGGACCGTGTGAATCCAATCGCGTTTGGACGATAGGTGGTTTTGAATGGTGTTTAACGGCATTTTGAGCGGTGCAGTGACGCGCACATTACCGGTTGCGGCGTGCACACGCATGTACATGTGTTTGATGGGTTTTCTTAACACTTCAATGGAAATGCCATCCATGTCGATTTGTATTGGCATATCCACCCGTT
>CAMAYA010000135.1 GCA_945862275.1 Legionella genomosp. 1
ACCTACAGCCGCATTTTTGACCGATTAGGATTGAAATACCGAGCGGTTGAAGCGGATACAGGCGCTATCGGCGGCTCTGTTTCGCATGAATTTCAAGTGCTCGCGGATGCGGGTGAAGATTTGATTTTTTATAGTGACGGCAGTGCGTATGCGGCGAATGTTGAACAAGCCACAAGCTTCGTACCGAGTTTTCCGACGGGATTCCCGAATGATTTAATGCAAAAAGTGGCCACCCCAGGACAAAAAACGATCGTCGATATTGCACGGTTTTTAAATATCCCGACAGAGAAAACGGTTAAGACGTTGATTGTTGAGGGGGAAACACATTCCTTGGTGGCTCTGGTGCTCAGAGGGGATGACGAGTTAAATGAAATCAAAGCCGCAAAGCATCCCTTGATCAAATCGCCATTGCGATTTGCTGACGAGGCAGCCATCTTGAAGGCCTTGAACGTGCCTTTGGGGTCGATTGGCCCAGTAAATATAGCAATTCCCGTGATTGTCGATTTTCAAGCACGTGCGCTCGCATCGTTTGTGTGCGGTGCCAACGAGGCAGATCAACATTTTATAAACGCAGCTTGGTTGCGTGATGCTGACGCGCCAGAGGCGTTTGATTTACGCAACGTCAAAGCGGGCGACATCAGTCCTGATGGTGAAGGCACTTTGCACGCTTGCCGTGGCATTGAAGTAGGGCACATCTTTCAGTTAGGCGATAAGTACGCCGCCGCTATGAATGCGGCCGTGGTTAATGAAGCGGGCCAATTGCAAACCATGCTCATGGGAACATATGGGTTAGGCATCAGCCGTGTAGTGGCAGCGGCCATTGAACAACACCATGATGACCAAGGCATTCTTTGGCCAGAGGCGATCGCACCGTTTCAATTGGTGATTATTCCCATCAATGCGCATCGCTCAGAGGATGTGAAAAAAACCGCAGAAGCGTTGTATCTTCGATTTATTGAAGATGGAATCGATGTTTTATTAGATGATCGCAACGAACGCCCAGGGGTCTTGTTTGCAGACAATGAACTGATTGGCATTTCGCATCGTTTGGTGGTGGGTGAACGCAACTTGGGAGATGGCCTGATTGAATACAAAGCGCGAGAAAGCGATGAGACCATGCTTATCCCGATGGCGGATGTGCATGCGTTTATTGCAGGGAAAATTCAAATCAATTGACATTGCACGTGGGCGTGGTAAAATATATGGCTAATATGATAAAAATAAATACAGGCGTCTAACCATGTCCGCACTGCAATCCATAGTCAAATCAAAATTTTGGCGTCAAACGCCATTTTTATATGCCTTGATGATTCTGCTAGGCGTGCTGTGTGGGATGTCTGATATTGCATTATTAAAATCGTTAGGCCTGTTTATTTCGGATGTGTTTATTCGAATATTCAAGTGCATCAGTTTGCCTATTATTGCATTGTCTATTATCGTGACGTTGTCCAACTATCGATCAGAAGGTTCCATGCGAACCGTTTGGCGGCGGACCATGTGTTATACGTTGGGTACCACATTAGTGGCTGCGAGTATTAGTTGCTTGTTGTATTTATTGATAAAGCCCTCTATGGTGGCGGTGGTGTCGAACGCAGCGACAGGTGTGTCCGCACCCATGGGGCCATCTGGCTATTTCCAACATCTTTTGAATTTAATTCCATCGACCATCGTTTCACCCTTTCTTGAAAACCAAGTGTTAAGCGTGTTGTTTTTAGGGATCGTGGTGGGCATTGCCATTCGATTCATTCCAGATGAACCGGCGCGTCAAACCATCACCCACTTTTTTCGTGGGGCGCATGGTTTATTCATGGTGATCACGCGCTGGGTTATCGCAATCATTCCGTTAGGCTTGTTTGGTTTTATCACGGCAACGGTAGTGCAATTGCGAAGTGGAGTAGATGTTCGAGGCATTGGGCAATATTTATTAATCATTGTGTTGGCCAACTTGGTGCAGGGCTTTGTCTTTCTACCGATATGGTTACGATCACATGGCATCAAACCTTTTGCAGCAATGAAAGGCATGTTGCCCGCCTTGTCGCTAGCCTTTTTCTCTAAATCATCCGTGGGCACGTTGCCAGTAACGATGAGCACAGTTGAGAAAAATCTACACGTCAAGCCTGAAATCAGTCGTTTTGTATTGCCGCTTTGCACGAGCATCAACATGAACGGTTGTGCTGCATTTATTTTCACAACGGTTATTTATTTGATGCAAAACAATGGGTTGCATGTCTCCTTGGCTTCCATGGGATTATGGATTGTCGTGGCCACTGTGGCGGCCATTGGCAATGCAGGCATTCCCATGGGGTGTTTCTTCTTGAGTGCCAGCTTGCTGGCGAGCATGAACGTGCCGATTACCTTGATGGGGATTATCCTGCCGTTTTATAGTTTGATTGACATGCTGGAAACGGCATTAAATGTCTGGTCTGATTCCTGTGTGGCCAAAGTAGTCGATGAAAAGGTGCGTGCTGATGAGCGCCTGGCCGCGGCGATTTACCCCGATCCTAACAGTGCGACGCATATCTGATAATACATGTCAGACAGTGCTTCTAAATCGGCAAGTGAAACGCATTCATTGACTTGGTGAATGGTGGCATTCACCGGCCCTAACTCCACCACTTCAACGCCGAAGGGTGCGATAAATCGCCCATCGGACGTACCGCCGCTGGTCGATAATTCAGGTGTTTCACCCGTATGCGCCTGAATGACTTGAATGCAACTATCCAGTAATCGCCCACGATCTGTTAAAAAAGGCGTGCCACTTAATTGCCATTCAATCAATGGCGTTAACCGGTGGCGCTCAAAGCACGCGTTCACCTGCGTCATGAGCGTTTGATCGGTGTGTTCTGTTGAATAACGAATATTAAAGCCCAGCGTTAATTCACCTGGGATGATGTTATTGGCTTGTCCGCCAGCCTGTATATGGGTGATTTGTAACGATGTAGGCGGGAAGTGTGCGTTACCTTCATCCCAACGGGTTGTGGTTAATTCAGCGAGCGCATGCGTTAACGCGTGGATGGGATTGTCTGCTAAATGTGGGTAGGCGACATGCCCTTGTTTACCATGCAATATGAGCGTTGCATTGAGTGAGCCGCGGCGTCCAATTTTAATCATGTCACCACACCGTTTGGTGCTGGAGGGCTCGCCTACGATACAAAAATCAGCATGGACACCTTGAGCCGCCAGTGCTGCCATGACATAGGGCGTGCCCAAGTCATAGTCATTGCCTTCTTCACCGCTGGTGATTAAAAACCCAAGGCTGCCGGTAAAGGTGGGATGGCTGTCTACAAAACGTGCTGCGGCAATCAGCATGCAGGCGAGACTGCCTTTCATGTCAGCAACACCTCGACCGTACAACAAGCCTTTGCGTTCCTCTAATACAAAGGGATCGCTGAGCCATTTTGTTGCGTCACCCACAGGCACCACATCCGTGTGTCCGGCAAACACTAGGCATGGTTCGTTCTGACCAATGCGGGCAAAAAAATTGGAGACAGGGGGGTTATCGAAGCGCTGGCAGTGAAATCCAATGGATTCCAATTGCTCAATCATGTACGCTTGGCAGCCCGCATCGTCCGGGGTAATGGACGGGAAACGGATGAGTGTGGCTAAGATATCACGTATCGATTGCATTATTTGGTGTCTCGCAACAGTTCATTGATGCTGGTTTTCGCCCGTGTTTGTTCATCAACTTGTTTCACAATTACGGCACAATAAAGGCTGTGGCTTTTGTCGTCGCTAGGCAAACTGCCGGCGACCACCACAGAGCCTGCAGGAATGCGGCCATAACTGATTTCACCGGTTAGCCGATTATAAATTTTAGTGCTTTGCCCTAAAAAAACACCCATGGATATGACCGAACCGCGTTCGACAATCACGCCTTCTACCACTTCTGAGCGAGCGCCAATAAAGCAGTTGTCTTCAATGATGGTTGGGTTGGCTTGCAAGGGTTCCAAAACCCCACCTATACCTACGCCACCAGATAGGTGCACGTTTTTCCCGATTTGCGCACAAGAACCTACCGTGGCCCAAGTGTCCACCATTACGCCTTCGTCTACATAAGCGCCAATATTGACATAGGAGGGCATCAGCACCGTGTTCTTGCCAATGAATGCACCACGGCGAACAATGGCATGCGGCACAACACGTACCCCCATTTCATCAAACTCAGCGGCCTCTTTATCCACAAATTTTAGCGGTAATTTGTCATAAAACTG
>CAMAYA010000136.1 GCA_945862275.1 Legionella genomosp. 1
AGAGCATGGGTTTGTCTTTTTGGATCATGTAATGCATCAGGCGCGTTAGAATGACGTGTTTAAAGACATCGGCAAAATTTCCGGCATGGTATCCGTGTTGATAGCTGAGCATGGTGGGGGACTTAATTAAAATAAAAATGGAGTATAACAGGGAATGATTTCAAGCAGAAATGAATTGCTGCACTATACTCATAATGAAAGCAGTCTATTAGGGAGCACATGATGAGCTTGCATAGAGAATATGAGAAGCATTCTTTCATTGATTTTGAGCAGGAAGATGTGGCTGAACTCTCGCATAAAAAACAGGTTCGGCAACGGCTTGAAAACAGGATGGAGCAGAAACGCCTGAAAGAAGAACTCGAGTTTTTTGATGGCGAGTTGGATGGTGAGTTTGATTGGAATTATGTGGATAAATAGGTGGCCGCTAGCAGCGTGTTTTGCAATAATGCACAAATGGTCATGGGGCCGGCCCCACCGGGAACCGGCGTTATCCAGGCCACTGTTTGAAGGGCTGCATTAAAATCAACGTCCCCATGAATGGTACCGTCTGGCTTGCGATGTATTCCGATATCGATTACGGTTTGATTTTTGCTTAACCAATCTACGGGTACCACATTGTATGTGCCCGCGGCCACCACAAGAATATCCGCCATCCGCACATGTTGCTTTAAATCGTGGGTCAGACGATGGCAAATGGTCACCGTGGCCTTTGCATGAAGTAACTCCAACGCCATGGGACGGCCTACGATGTTCGAGGCCCCAACCACAACCGCATTTTTTCCAGCCACGGGTCGTTCATATGCATTTAATAAGGTCATTACGCCATAGGGTGTGCAGGGTCTGAGACGTGGATTTCCTTGTGCTAGTCTTCCTAGATTAAAGGGATGAAACCCGTCTACATCTTTGCTGGGATGAATGCGTTCAATGATGGCGTAGGGATTAATATGGGCAGGAAGAGGGAGTTGCACGAGGATTCCATGGACGTCGGCATCGTCGTTGAGGGTGTCAATTAAAGAGACTAGCTCGCTCTCCGTTGTTTTTGTTGATAAATGATAGGCAAATGAATGAAATCCAACCTCCCGGCAGGCGTTACGTTTTCTATTTACATAAATGCTAGATGCGGGATCGTCGCCTAAGAGGACGACCGCGAGCCCTGGTGCTTGGCGGCCTTGTTGGATGCGTGTTTCAACATTCAGGCGAATCTGTGCTCTTATTTTTTCGGCAACATATTTGCCGTCCAGTATGTTTGCTGCCATTAGTAGTAAGCCTCTTGCTCTTTTTAACCCGTATTCACCGATTTTTTATCAGCGGCCCCAATCAGGTTCCCTTCTTCAAATAATTTTAACCGAGCCAGCAATGTCCCGGCGTTGGCTTTGAACGAAGCGCGTTCACGTGCAGATACCGGGGCTGCCCGTGGCAAATCAGTTGTCGTGGGATTTCTAGGTTGCCTATTAATATGAAACTCATAGTGGCAGTGTGGTCCGGTCGCTAAGCCTGATTGACCGACATAGCCTATCACTTGTCCCCGTTTTACAACACTTCCTTTGGAGAGGCCTTTTTGAAATTTAAGCAAATGGCCGTATACAGATGAATAGGTTTTATTGTGGGAAATTTTTACCATGTTCCCATAGTCATTTTGTCGGCTCATGATTTCAATCCGGCCATCGCCCGTTGCATGAATAGGCGTGCCAATGGGCGCTGCTAAATCTACGCCTTTGTGCGGTCTAGCGTAATGCAATATAGGATGCTGTCTTGATAAACTAAAGGTCGAGCTAATATGACTAAATTGAATGGGATAGCGAGAAAAGGCTTTTTTTAAGCTAATGCCCTCAGGCGTGTAGTAATCGTAATCGCCTGCCGCGTTTTCATGCCGAATGGCTTGATAAACAGTTCCTCTGTTAGTATAAGATACCGCAAGAATATCGCCTGAACTCACCCACTTGTCATCCACATAAAAAGCATTGTACAAAATACTAAATTGATCACCCGCACGGATATCACGGGCAAAATCAATGTTCCAATTAAAAATCTCCGTCATTTGGCGGACCAGTTTATAAGGAATGTTCATGCGTTGGGCGGTGCCATACAATGATCCACGAATGGTTGCGGTTACATACTGACTGTGGCTGTTCATTTTACGTGAATTAATATGGCTGGCATATTGGTCGCCCTTACGAGAAACAACCAGTACTTGTGTGTCACTGAATGGGATAACCAGTTGTTCAAGCACTTGGTTTTTTATTAAGAATTGCAGTTGTTGGTTCGGTTTAATGCCGGATAAATTTTTCGCGTATGGATTTTTTTGGAGAATGGCTAGCAGGGTTTGTTGGCTGAGCCCTAAATGCTTGAAAATACTCCCGAGCGTGTCTCCGGAATGGGTGGTTACAATCGACCAGTCATTGTTTTTTTTCGCGTCTTCTTGCTCATCTGTTAATGCGTTTTGTTCTGGCAAAGAGAGTTGTGTATTGGTATAGCGTGTTTTAGAGTGGTGCAACCAGGTTGTATACAGCAGCGCGCTGAGTGCAAGCACAGCTATGCCAACCATGAAAATTAATGGTTTGGATGATTTAGTAGCGTTCTGTGCGGAATTTCGAATTTGTTGGTGCATTTTCAGCCTTTACTACGATTGCTTGGAAATGTTGAATAAAATAGAACACCCGCTGGCGGGAACCATTTATCCGGGCTAAGATACCCGTTGCAAGAAGTCAGGTCAATCTTTTAAAAGGGTTTTGCTGTTATGAATACGAACGATCCAGTATATGAAGAACTATGTCGAGGGTGTGAAGAGGTACTGCCAGCGCAGGAGTTGCTTACAAAATTGCAAAAAGGGACGCCTTTAAAAATTAAAGCAGGATTTGATCCTACCGCTCCTGATATTCATTTAGGCCATTCGGTGTTGCTAAATAAATTAAGGCAATTTCAGCAGTTTGGGCATCATGTTACTTTTTTAATTGGTGATTTTACATCCATGATTGGTGATCCAACAGGGAAAAATGTAACACGGGCACCATTGAGTCAGGAGCAAATTCTTGAGAATGCAGAAACCTATCAAAAGCAAGCGTTTAAAATCCTTGATCCTGAAAACACAACGGTACTGTTTAATTCACAATGGTTAGGCCGTCTGTCCGCAGCAGATCTCATTCGATTAGCGGCGACTAACACGGTGGCGCGTATGTTGGAACGGGATGATTTTCACAAACGTTATACTTCGGGACAGGCCATTGCCATCCATGAGTTTTTATACCCTTTGATTCAAGGCTATGACTCGGTCGAATTAAGGGCGGATGTAGAGTTAGGCGGCACAGACCAAAAGTTTAATCTATTGATGGGGCGGGAATTGCAGAAGCATTATGGTCAAGCGCCTCAAGTGGTGATGATGACGCCATTAATAGAAGGGCTAGACGGCGTTAGGAAAATGTCTAAATCATTGGGTAACTATATAGGTATCAATGAGCCGGCAGAGATGATGTTTGGAAAATTGATGTCTATATCAGATGAATTGATGTGGCGATATATAGATGTATTAAGTTTCAAGTCCAGGGTTGAGATTCTTCAAATGCGAAAAGCCGTGGTTGACGGCTTAAATCCTCGGGATGTTAAAATTGATTTTGCCAAAGAAATCGTAACGCGCTTTCACGATAAGCAATTGTCTGAAATCGCGCATCTAGCCTTTGTTGAGCGTTTTCAGAAAAAGATCGTGCCAGAGGACTTGGAGCTTCAGATTATAACGTGCGATCCGCAAACCAGTATTGCCCAACTATTGAAACAAGCCGGATTGACGAAAAGTACTTCAGATTCCATACGGCTTATTAAACAAGGGGCTGTGAAAATAGAGGGTGAAAAAATCAGTGACAGTGCGCTATGCCTGTCCCTGGGCACGACATATATTATCCAAGTTGGAAAACAACGTTTGGCAAAAGTATTGTTGGAGCCTCTGTAAGAAGATCAAAAGGATGAGGAAACTGAGGTGGGAGTTCATTTATAAAACAACAGGTTAGACGTAGTGCTTCCATTTCGGGCTAAAACGGCAGTCATTTCGAACTTAGTCCTTAATTTTGAAAATAAATGAAGAAAGTGTTTGACACTGCCAGCCAAATCAGTAGAATACGCAGCACGCCTTCGGGGCGAAGTTCATTAAGAAGAAGAGAAGACAAACTGTGTGGGCGCTTTGAGAAATTTGAG
>CAMAYA010000137.1 GCA_945862275.1 Legionella genomosp. 1
GACCATTTCGAAGTTCAATAGCATGGCTTCCAGGCTCGCTGTCTACGCTTCGCAGGATGAGTTACCCCATCTACCACGCAAGACTCGCTTATGACTGCCGGTTAGGCTCTATCATGTGGGACTTGCACCCACCGGGATACTAAAAAAAAGGTTTCAGCTCACCAGAGTCATTCCGGCTGACATCCCCCTCTAACAAGCTTACTTGGCGCAAACCCCATTGGTTCTGGATTTTTTTCAGCGGATACACGTGCATTTCTTACAACACTGCCTGAACGAGTTTCTCCAGTGGCATGTGCCGTGGCATAGCGCTGGGTGATAGTCTAATTCAAAAATCCAAACAACCAGAGAGGAATGCGATGGCCGATTCCCATTTCGAGATCATCACAAGCGAGATAAGCAGATGGGTGATCTTTTATTTGGGCATAATCCTTTTTTCGTCCGCCGATTTCAAATAGTGTCGTCTTATTGACTAAAAAATCCCCTGTTTTGGGAATCGTTAACTCATTTTTTGGGTTTACTGAGCAAAGAAAAAATAATTCTCGAATGGTGCCGATGTTGGGGGTATTCGATAAGGCATAATACTGGTTTGGATTATGCAGATATAGTTTTTCTGCATGTTCGATAGCTTGAAATTTGCTGCCCGCTGCACCCACTTGTCGAATTAAATGGGCGTCTTCTAAATACTTTAAATACGTTTTAAGAGTGCGTGAGTCCGTGATATCTGCAGTGGTTTGCAATTGTTTATAATTGGGTTTAAAGGGAACGTTCGCACTTAAAAAAGTTAAAATTTGTTTGATCTTACGCAAGCTTTGTCCGGTCAACGTCGGATAGACTGCTGGAATGTCGGTTTCAATCGTGGCGATCATATTTTGTTCTAGTGTCAAATGATACGTTTCGGGATCTTTCAGCTCTAAGAAATAGGGATAGTAACCGTAAATTAAATATTCTTGAAACAATGACAATACCTTGAGGGATTTCTGTGTCAGAGACTGAATAATGTCATAACTCAATGTTTCGTGCTGTTGCAATAAATCGTCCCAAGCAACCCTATCAAAAGAGATGTCGTATCTTAAACCGAGATATTCTCGAAAAGAAAGGCCATCCAGGTGATAAACGATACTTCGCCTGGTGAGGTCATGTGATCCTTTATGCAACTCAATTAAAGAACTGCCGGAGACCAAAAGATTTAAATGGGGAAATGTTTCGTAAATACTTTTTAATTCTTGTGACCAGTTTTTATATTTATGAATTTCATCAAAAGCTATCCATTTGCCACCATACTGTACGAATTGTTCTGCAATTTCATATAAAGAACGTTGAGCAATTAAAAGATGATCGCTAGGAACATATAAAATATGAGGACTGAAGAGATGATTGTCGACGGCATTTAACAGTTTCTGAATAATCAGCGTGGTTTTGCCGACACCCCGCGGTCCGGCTAGGATTGAGAGCCGATGAGATAAAAAATTAGCAGATTGAAAAGAAGCACGGTGGTAGGGAAAGGCATTTGCTTGTAAATAAATTCTGCTGATTTGATACAGTTGTTCAAGCATAAGGCCGCCATTTTTGTGTGATTCATTACAGTAATTATATGTTATTTATGTAATGAATTACAAGTTTATGGATTGGCAGTGGTTAAAACCAAGAACCAATGGGGTCAGACTAGATTGATTTTCGCTGTTTTAAGATATTTCTTGGATTTTCTATCACCTCCTTTTTCACTTGGCTCGACCCGCCGATCCAGTTGCAGAGCTACTTCCTTTTTGAATTTACTATCCCCTGACGTCCAACATTTGTTGGTTGCGTGACGCACTTCATGCAATATTTTCAGTTCCAGCGGGATCTGAAATAATGCTTGATAAGCCATCTGTCGGTCTTCTGACGTTTTTCCCAAACTACAATACCTGGGTATGCAGTTGACTAACCTACCCACTACATGTAGTGTTTAGCGATTTTGCCGGAACCGGATCAGTTGCAAGCGCCTGCTCTATTAAACGAAGGAAAAGTTTCCCTCGTGAACTGGATTTTCCACGATTAAATCTGAAGGTAAATTCATCTAAATAGTAAGGCAGGTTCTTGTGACTGATACCACCATGTAGCGTTCCGATTAACCAACGCTTAAGCAGGGAAGCAACAAGATGAGCTTGATCAACCATATCATCTTCTTTCACGTTTTGATTATTCATTGGTAAATGAACATAGCCAAGATTACTCAATCCATTGTAGCCAGTCCATCCATCGGTACGTATGGTGCTGCCTACGGAAACCATCTGTTAAACTGCCTTCGTCAGCACGTCACCAGAGGCGTCAGTTATAGTAGCGAGTCGGATGCGGCCAATGCCCCTAGGAGTCTCTTCCGCGGCTATTAAAACCAGTGATTTTCCCTCTGCGCCACGCCCACGCTTACCTGCGCTCTTACCACCGACGAGAGTTTCATTCACTTCGACAATACCACTCAATTTATCGCGACCTGGCCTAACCATCGCTCTGCGCAGCTTATGTAACCATTCCCATGCCGTGTGGTAACTACCCAACCCAAGCGCTTTTTGTAGACCCAGTGCGCTGACACCATTCTTTTGGCTAACCACATACCAGATGGCATGAAACCATAATCGCAGTGGTTTGTGCGTATCTTGAAAGAGCGTACCAGAAATAACCGACCCAGGTTACAATATTCCATGTGAGGCTCAATGAGCGGATCTGCGTTAGGATCGCGCCCAGAACAACTTCCTATTCTTGATGAAATCAGTACAATACATTTTATAGGCTTATTAGAGTGAAAATGGATTTATGAAGAAGTTTTATGGACAAAATGTAGCAGACAAAATGGTTGATTTTTATGACAGCTTGTCTGAAAAAGATAGGCGACGCTATGCTGCAATTGAGGCTGATAAATTGCCATATGGAGGAAAAAATATATCAGTATGATTTTAGGTTGTGATGAAAAAACAATACAGCAAGGCTTAATTGACCTAAACAGTGAAGACGAATTAAAAAAAAACGGATAAGAGTCGCTGGTGGTGCTCGACATTCGCGGGTCAGCAAGGATAGCGGTATTGAAGAGGCCTTTTTAACCGATGCCTGGATGCTCATAAATATTCCAAGAAAAGGAAGTTATTTCGGGCGCGATCCTAAATAGATATGCTCTGTCGCATCATACACAAACCGACTCTGATGCCCGTCTTCATCGGTGCGTGTCACGACGGAGCCGGCCATATTGGCACGGCCTTCACAGGAAACACGTGTATCTGTATTAAACCGCCACGCGCCATTTTGCGAGTTATAACTTTGAAATAAATCCAAACCCACACCAAAGTCTGCTAAAAAACCATCTGATTGCTTTAAAACCACGTTGCCATTGGCCGCATTCACAGAGTGCGAAGCCCCGCCTTGCCCAAGGCCTGCGTTGCCCTTCGGGCCGCAGCTGCCGAGTTGGCCGAGAGATGAACCGTGTGTTCCTAATCCGACTCCGGTGAAGAGCTGCGTCATGCTGGCGTCCTGTTGAACGTTTCCATATTTGTGAGGTGAGAGAATAATCAAACGGCTTACTGCCGTCAATTGATAAGACGCGCTCTAATTGATGCTATTTTATTCTGTCCATGGTTTTTCGCGTTCAATCCGTGCGATAGATAGTCCGCCAAACAAAAATCGGCTGACGATTATTCTTCCATCAAGTAACCAGTGTTTTATGCTGCTTCCCCGCCTCTTCACGCGCTAATCTCGGCACTAAATAACCTGGCAACAAGGCTTGTAACTGTTGAAAAAGAGTCAATGCATGGGCAAGACTCACATCAAAGTGAGCCGCCCCCTGTACCTTATCTAACAAATGCAAATAATAGGGCAAGACCCCGCATGCGAATAAGCGTCGGCTTAATGCCGCCAACGTGTCAGCATGGTCATTGACCCCGGCCAGCAACACCGATTGATTCAACAAATGACAGCCCGCATCGCGCAATTTCGTGCACACGGTTTGAACTTGTTCGTCCAACTCCTGGGCATGATTGCTATGCAATACCACGACGATTTGCAACCGGTTGTTTGCCAGCAACGTCACCAGCGCATCGGTCACCCGTTCGGGCAGCACTACAGGGATACGCGTGTGAATGCGAATGGTTGTCAAATGAGGAATGGCTTCCAATTGTAAACACAACGCTGCCAACAAGGCATCCGTCGCCAGCAAT
>CAMAYA010000138.1 GCA_945862275.1 Legionella genomosp. 1
CATGTGCTCGGGCGCATCATCTGGATAATGAGTGACGTCATTGGCGTTTATTGCAATAAAACGAACCCCTCTTGGTATGTAATCATTCGAAATTCGAATTAACTCCGAATTTACATGTTTAACATATGGGCAATGATTGCAGATAAAGAAGATGACTGAGGCGACATTGTTTTCTTTGTGAGAAAATCGGACAAATTTACCCGTCACTGTATCGATCAATGAAAACTCAGGCGCAATCGTGCCTAGGGGCAGCATAGCGGATGGTGTTTTGGCCATGGGGATCTCCTTGTAATATAAACGGATGTTGATTTACCAACGCAATAAAATGCCTTTTGAAACTGCATCTTTAATCACTTGCTCGACCATTTTATTGGTTGAAACCCAATAATTCCCCATGTTGCTCAATGCGAATTTTACGCGTGGATACTGACATACATCCAACGCATCTCTACAGCTCGCGACCACTCGCTCGCCATTCTCTTGGGTATAGCATCTAAAATGTAAATTTGCCACATCGGACGCGAATGCTGCCCAACGTGATGCGTCAAACTTGGTTTCTAATTTTGGACTCATAAAAACATCGGGGCGGGTTTCAATGTGTTCCAATTCAATTTTTTTATCGGAACGGTTTTGAATGAGATAAAAGGCTTGTTTTCCTTGTTCATTAAGAACCAAATCATTTTCTATAAAACCGTAATCACTGACTTCGCACCCATGTGGGAAGGATGTTGCGGCGATTGCGGCGGCGCTAAGACAACTGAATGCTAAAAAAGCCGTGAGTCGGGTATTGCATAACATAATATATTCTCATCTAATGGTTGAATAAGGTCGGTTTACAAATGGAAATATACTACACTTGGTGTGAAAATAGAACCACACCTGGAGGATTCGTGAATACAATAAGTAAGCATATTGTTATTTATGCCGAAAGCCAACAAATGCATTGCTATATAGAAGATGTCCTATATAAAACCTATGCTGTATCAACTGGTAAAAATGGGTTGGGCGAGCAATCCGGCAGTGAGTGCACGCCAAGAGGACTGCATCAGATACATAGAATCATTGGGTTGAACCAAGCGATCAATGGTGTTTTTGTTGGGCGGGAATGGACAGGGGAATACTATAGCGAGGCATTGGCGGCAGATTATCCTACGCGTGATTGGATTTTAACGCGTATTCTACAATTGGATGGTCTGGTGGATGGTTATAATCGAGGTGGGAACGTGGACAGCTTATCGCGATACATCTATATTCATGGCACGCCTAATTCTACAGTCTTAGGCGTTCCTGGTTCGCATGGGTGTATACGGATGCAAAATTCAGATATGATTGAATTAGCCAACTGGGTACAGGTAGGTACCCGCGTGAATATTAAATAGGGACATATCGTTGGACAGCATAAAAAATATTGCTTTGATAGCGTGTTTGTTTCTTAACGCCTGCATGATGGTGGGGCCTAATTACAAAGAACCAAAACCCAAAGTAGCCAAACATTGGCTGCAGCAAAATGCCACAGTTAAAGAAGCACCGATTCAAGATGCGAAATGGTGGGCGCTATTCCACGACCCGAATTTAACCGCATTGATTCACGCAGGCTATCACAATAATTTGTCACTACAGAGTGCAGGCGTTCGTGTATTGCAAGCGCGCGCGAAATTGGCACAATCAGTAGGGAACTTGTATCCCCAACAACAAGCATTAACGGGAAATTATAACTACTATCGGATTGGTGGCAGTTACTTGCAAGGGGTACTGCCGTCAACGTTTGATGCGGCAACGTTAGGTTTGGGTGTCATCTGGGAAATCGATTTTTGGGGAAAATATCGTCGCGCGATCAAAGCAAATGATGCTTCATTTTTGGCATCTCTTGCCGATTATGATCAAGCGCTAGTTACACTTACAGCAGATATTGCGAGTGCCTACATTAAAATTCGAACCGATGAATCGTTAATCCGCGTCACGGAAGAAAATATTCAACTGCAAAAAATGAGTTTACGCTTAACGAGTTCTCAATTTAGGGCAGGTCAAGTCAGTATGCTGGATGTACAGCAAGCAACGACTGAGCTAGCTGAAACGCAATCAAGCCTTCCCTCGCTCATCAGTCAACTACAGACTCAAAAAGATGCCCTTGCGGTGTTATTAGGTATTCTTCCAGGGCAGGTAGATGCATTGCTTCTCAAACACCATGGTATTCCAAAAGCACCGATTGAGGTAGCTGTGGGCATTCCTAGAGAAGCGTTGAATAGGCGCCCAGACATTCATCAAGCCCGTCTTGAAGCGATAGCCCAGTCCGAGGCGATTGGTATGGTAAAGGCCGGCTTGTATCCAGCCTTTTCATTAACAGGTAATTTCTCCTTCTCGTCAAATAATATAGGCAATTCATCGGTGAGTGACATTTTTCATTGGTCCAATCGAACCATCACTGCGGGACCGGCGGTGAACTGGCCATTATTGAATTATGGTCAAATTACCAATTCAGTTCGCGAACAAGATGCGGTGTTTCAACAAGCATTACTGAATTATCAAAATACGGTTTTACGCGCTCAGCAGGAAGTCCAAGACAATATGACGCGTTATGTAGAAGCAAAAAAATCAGAAGGCTTCCTTACTAAGGCTGATCACTCCGCCGTTTTGGCCACAAAACTCACATTAATTCGCTACCGAGAAGGGGAGTCGGATTATACAACGGTGTTGAATGCAGAACAGCAACAGTTACGTGTGCAAACATCACTGGTTAATTCAGAGGGCGAAGTGCCACTGGCTTTGGTGGCACTGTATCGTACATTGGGTGGCGGCTGGCAAATCCGCAATGGGAATGATATCGTTCCAAAAGACATCAAGTGCGACATGGCCGCACGAACAAACTGGGGACATTTGTTAGAGCAAAAGAACCACCAAGCACCTGTTACAAAGAAAGAAAAAACCAAGCAACTTTATCTGCCAAACTGGTGATGAGCATGGATCAGGCTAAAAAAACAAAGTTAATCAGAGTAGGCGAGGTAATCTTTGCTCTTTTTCTGTTGTGTGATTTGGTGGTGCATTACAACGGCACAAACCAATCTCCACAGCTGCCCGTGCCAAAAGTAGTGGTTCAAAAGCCCCTAGTGCGAATGATGTCAGACTACATCACGCAAACGGGCAATACGGTGGCCTATAATTCGGTTAATTTGGTGGCCCGAGTTGAGGGGTACCTCAATGACATTACGTTTGTCGATGGCACGTTTATTAAAAAAGGGCAGCCTTTGTTTGTCATTGAGCCGGAGACCTATATGGCAAAGCTTCGGGAGGCGAAGGCAACACTTGCTGCACAAAAAGCCATTGATGCGTATTCAAAAGCCGAATATGCACGTCAGAAGAGAATGTACAAAGAAAACGCGACCTCACTTAATAATGTCGAAAAATGGCTAGCCAAAAGCTTGGAATCGGCTGCCGAGATTGATAAAGCAGTGGCAAATGTTGAAATCGCCGCCATTAATTATAGTTATACCCACATCCAAGCACCATTTGATGGACGAATTGGTCGCCACTTGGTGGATAAAGGCAATTTAGTAGGGAATGGGGTTGCCACAACCTTGGCCACCATTGAGCAGATTAATCCGATTTATGTCTATTTTAACTTGAATGAACTGGATTTATTTAAAGTGCGTAAAGCCGCACGGGCACGGGGTTTTGATCCTAAAAACATAAAACAAATCCCGGTGTTTGTTAGTTTGCAAAATGAAACCGGGTTCAATTATGAAGGCCAGCTGGATTTTATCAATACGGGGCTTAATGCCTCCACGGGGACAATGGAGTTTCGTGCGCTGATGCCAAATAAAAATCATGACTTTGTGCCTGGTCTATTCGTTCAACTCCGTGTGGCCACTACAAAACCTGCGTCCACATTAACGGTTCCTGATACAGCAGTGCTCTATGATCAAATTGGCGCGTATGTATTAGTAGTGGGCGATGATAATTTGGTTGCATTAAAGCGAGTCCGTTTGGGAGGCTTAGAGCAAGGTCTGCGAGCAGTTACGGAAGGATTAGTCGCAAGTGACCATGTCATTGTGAGTGGGGTGCAAAATGCAACGCCTGGAAAAGCCGTAGTACCTCAACTGGAGAAGAGTGCCGCATGATCGCTCGATTTTTTATAGAACGTCCGGTACTGGCCAATGTGATTGCCGTACTACTGGTGTT
>CAMAYA010000139.1 GCA_945862275.1 Legionella genomosp. 1
CACCAGCACATCCGCAATAATTTCTCTGACTTTAGGATAAACGCTCTCTACATTCATGTCATGCCCTCAGATATCACCCGTTTCAAAATGCCGACAATTGTACCATGAATTGCGTTAAATCACACAGAGAATACCACTCACTTTTGTTGTGCCAAAAACTTATCCAATTGATTAGCAAACCGTTGAATTTCTTTAGGCCCAAATTTAGCAGGCCCGCCTGAAATCATGCCGCCGCCTCGCAACGTCTCATTCATGTTGCGCTGGCCTAAAAGTTGCTTAATATTATTGATGGAGTACAGTTCACCACGAGGATTCAGAGCCAAACCGCCCTTCTCAACCACGTCGTTTGCCAATGGAATATCTGCGGTAATCACGAGATCTCCCGCTTCCATATTATCCACAATATGGTTGTCCGCCACGTCAAAGCCCGCGCCCACTTGATGCCGCTTGATATAAAGCGACGCAGGCGTTGAGAGCGCATGGTTGGACACGACGATCAAGGGCATTCGCATGCGAATAGCGGTACGAAACAAAATGTCTTTGATTGGTTTCGGACACGCATCCCCATCCATCCAAATCTGCATTTTTATTTAACCCACTACACTGTAAGCCGCATCGACAAACAACGTATGCCCATTGATCATGGCGGCTTCGGGCAAGCACAATAAATAGATGGCATTCGCCACGTCTTCTGGTGTTAAGGGGCGGCCTGCTAGTGATGTAGCTTGGTATTCATCGAGCAACTGTTGACGATTGGGGAAGTGCTTGAGCGCGTCTGTATCTACAACACCCGCGGACACGGTGTTGGCTGTAATGCCAAATGGCGCCAATTCAAGGCTTAACGATCGTACCAAGGCTTCAAGGGCGGCTTTTGATGCACCAATAAAGGCATAATTTGGAATGGCGCGGTTCGCCCCTAAACTGGACATGGCAATCACACGACTACCTGGCGGCATCATGGTGTGCCCTTCACTGACCAAATGATTCAACGCCAACGCGTTGGTTTCCATGCACCAGCGCCAATGTTTAGTCGACATTTTCAGTGCGGGTTTTAATACGCCACTGGCAGCATTGCTGACCAAAAAGTCCAATTTGTTAAAGTGCTCACGAAATAAAATAAACATGTCTTTAATGGATTGATGGTCCGCCACATTCGCCTGAATCGCTAAGGCACGACGGCCTAGGGCTTTTATTTCATCTACCAATGCAACCGCTTCATCGGAACTGTTATAATACACAATTGCCACATCAGCGCCTGCGTGTGCCAATTTCAGTGCGGTGGCTTTGCCGATGCCACGTGCACCACCGGTAATCAAAGCCACTTTATTTTCGAATACTGAAGTCATCCCATCAACCCGTCTTTTAAAAAACAATGAAGCTACCGTGATTCATTCTTGCTGTCAATGAAAGTTTTGCGCAAAAAAAAACCTTGTTTCACACACACTATCTTTAGTACTATCCGTACATCACTTTTAGTACTGGACTCCGATGAAACAACCCTGGTTAAGCCGTGTTTTTCCCATTGCGGCCATTTATTCTTTCCGCATGCTGGGCTTGTTCATGCTCATCCCCGTGTTTTCGGTGTGTGCTTTGGGGCTCAAAGACGCAACACCTGCCCTCATTGGGATAGCCTTGGGCAGCTACGGACTCAGCCAAGGTTTACTGCAAATTCCATTTGGCATGTTATCCGATCGCTTCGGTCGAAAACCCATTATCACGTTAGGCCTCATTTTATTTGCCTGCGGCAGCCTACTGGGTGCATATACTGATTCAATCTACGGCATGATTTTCGCAAGAATTCTACAAGGCACCGGCGCGATTGGCAGCGTGTTAATGGCATTATTAACAGACTTAACCCCCGACAGCGCACGCACCAAAGCAATGGCGGTCATTGGAGTCACGATTGGGCTGTCATTCAGCTTAGCCATGATCATCAGCCCGGCCATGACCCATCATTTTGGATTGCCTGGCATTTTCTATTTAACGGCCCTTTTAGCCGCATTTGGACTGGTACTGTTGCACACAGCCATTCCAACCCCTACAAAAGAGCCTTTCCCAGTCCCTCATAATCTCCTGCTCAATCAATTCAAGCAATCACTTCAAGACCGCCATTTACAACGGCTCAATGCTGGCATTTTTTTCCAACACCTGATGCTCACATCCACCTTTTTCGCCATCCCCATGATCCTGCAACAACAGGTGAAACGGGGGCTTTTAACCGAACAATGGCATTTTTACCTTCCCCTGATGATCGGTTCATTTCTAGCCATGCTGCCCTTCATTTTTTTAGCTGAACGAAAACACCACGTGAAAGCCGTATTCATCGGATCGGTGATCACCATCGGGTTATCCCAATTCATTTTGGCCTTTACTTACGCGAATTGGCTCCTCATCTGCACCATGATGTTTGTCTATTTTGTTGCGTTCAATTTTTTAGAGGCAAACTTGCCTTCACTGGTTTCACGTTTTGCGCCATCCAGCAGCAAAGGCACTGCCATGGGGATTTATTCCAGCAGCCAATTTTTAGGTATTTTCGCCGGTGGCGCGCTGTCTGGTGTGATTTACCAATTTGCTGGCTTCCAAGGTATCTTTATAATCAATGGCTGCATTTCCCTGGTTTGGCTCGGCATGTCACTCTATATGCAGCCCGATCACTACCAATTAACCCTCATTATTCCCTATGCTGGAACAAACCATGACGAATCCAGCCTCATGCAAACATTGCAAACCCTTCCCGGCGTTCAAGATGCGGTATACGAGAATACCGAGCACCGCATTTATTTGCGTGTGGACAAAGCCACATATCAAAATGGCAGCGCTGAACAAATCATAGTGAAGGGTTAGATTGTCTGCAGCCGCTTGATTCAGTATACTGGTCGTTCTAACTATCGCATGCAGGAGAGTACAACATGGCACGTGGAATTAACAAAGTTATCCTCATTGGCAACATTGGCGGGGATCCTGAGGTCCGATACATGCCGAATGGCAATGCTGTCGCAACACTCTCAGTGGCTACCAGTGAATCATGGAAAGACAAAGAAACCGGGAACAAACAAGAACGCACCGAATGGCATCGTGTGGTTTGCTTCAACCGATTGGGCGAAATTGCAGGCGAATACATTCGCAAAGGCTCAAAAGTGTATGTCGAAGGCAGCTTGCGCACTCGAAAATGGCAAGATCCACAAGGCCAAGATAAATACACCACTGAAATCGTCGCATCAGACATTCAAATGTTAGACGGCAAAGGGCAATCATCACCATATGATGACCAATCCATGTCCCAACAAGCGCCATCAGATCGCCCCGCACGAAAAACTGCACAAGCCGCTCCTGAAGCTGCCGCTCAAGTGGCTTTTGAAGAATTGGATGATGATATTCCGTTCTAGATCGTTATATACAGAGCATAATGGCATGAGAGGATTTTCATGCCATTATGTCCAAAACCTAATTATGATACCATCTCACTAATCTCACCCACCCAACATACCCCCATGCCACAACAAACACTGCGCATTGCTACGCGGAAAAGTCCATTGGCATTATGGCAAGCCGAGCATATTCGTTTAGCCCTTCTACAACATTGGCCTCAGCTTCGCATCGAACTCCTGCCGATGGTGACATCGGGTGATGCCTTTCTCAAGGATGCGTTATTGACCATTGGCGGAAAAGGGTTGTTTGTGAAAGAACTGGAAGACGCGCTCCTGGATAAACGCGCCGATCTAGCCGTGCATTCCATGAAAGACGTCCCGACCCTCTTCCCAGACCGGCTGTCTTTAGCCGCTATATGCCAACGAGACAGTCCTTTTGATGCATTGGTTAGTCCTGCCTATCCTGATTTAGATGCGCTACCCATTGGCGCCCGAGTCGGCACGACCAGTTTGCGGCGTCAATCCCAACTGTTGGCGTACCGCCCTGATTTGCAGATTTTGCCGTTAAGGGGAAACATTCACACACGTTTGGCTAAACTGGATGCCCATGCTTTTGATGCCATTGTGCTGGCTGTTGCGGGCCTTGAACGCATGGGCATGGAGAATAGAATTGCACAAATTCTTCCGGATAACATCATGCTGCCCGCCTGCGGACAAGGCGCTTTAGGGATCGAATGCCGAACCGATGACGATGCCGTTCAGCGTTTAATTGCTCCGTTAAATGATGCACAATCAGCATG
>CAMAYA010000140.1 GCA_945862275.1 Legionella genomosp. 1
CTTGTATGCCATAATAACGTAATTATACGCCGAATTTAGTGCTTTTCGTACATAAGTCAGCAGCAAGTGCTAAACCCACGTTATTTGTGTGTATTTTTTACACATAAACACCTGTTTGCACACTTTAAAATACACTTCCATTTTCGAACAATTCTACGGGCTTGCAGCATAATTTTGTCCAAAATAAGTCCGACCATCGCTCGTGAAATCATTTGCGACACAACCCGTAAAATAATGGAAAGCATTCGATTACGGCAAGCTATACGAAAAGACCCTTTAAACAAAATAGATGCGGGTGAGCGTGAGAAGATGGCGATACCAGTCGATCATAGTCGATGCCATGCGCAATACAAAATGTAAGCTATTGAGCCTGTTGTTGTCAGTCATTCCAATCGAAAGTGGAACGTATCAGACTAAACAACCCATTCCTGTTGTAATAGCCGCGCAAAAACAAATGCGGCTTTAATTTTACTCAATCGGAATGGTTTCGTTCGATTCTATCAAAGACCGAGCAGGATGTGTTTTGCTACAGAATCGACGCCCGCCTTACTCTGATAGGCTTATCCCCGCTTATCGAACATTTTTATCCACAAGTTTTGGGGATAACGTGATATGTATGGTTTGGTGTGATTTCAAGGGAACACAAGGCGCGTTTATATATAGAGAGTAAAGCCTGCCCTGTTCCCAAAGGTTATTATTCATAGCTCATGATTTGCTATAATTTCAATCAGCATTGAATGCATTAAAAGCCTAAAATAGGGTTTGAGCGCTGGAACTCATTTGAAAAACAGAACTACTTTGCTTTAATAACAGACACTAAAAAACAATGGACGACAAAAAGCCCTGCAATGATGACTTTGTTTTTAGAAAAGAAGGTTTTAGGCGAAACTTAAACCGGAAAAAACATCACTGCCGGGCTGGAAGAAGCGTTTAATGCCGTTCAAACAGGCCCCCAATGCATCCAGGGTTGTCGATTTCCTCACGGGTACCGATGTGGTATCCAGTGGAATACCCAGGCCAGCCCACCCGGCACGGCGCCTGGTGATGATGGCATTGAGCATGGCAATTCGCGCCCCTTCTAGGTGATAGGTTCCGTTTTCCGACTTGCCAACCCGTTTTTGTTTTAGCCCTAAACGGGATAACAATACCCCGATGAAGCGTATCGGGTCTTTGTTGAGTTGCGCAGGCGATGGCAATGACATCAGTCCTTTTAGAACATCCCGGTTGGCTTCAATATAATCGACAAAGCCGTTATGAATGAGCATCTCGCGACTGTAGTGATAATCGGCTGTGTTTAATAGGCCGTGCGTAGTGGTGAGGTGCAGCAGGCTCAATACAAACTGATACAATTGTTGCAGGCTGGCGAAATGGGTCACGTCGGCAGCGAACTGTTCATGGCGCTCGGTTTGCTCTAAAAAGCGAACGCGCGCCAAGGCGTCATCGCCGAGGGCAAGTTCTAACGATTTGATTTGTTGTTTGAATTTACCATCGTTATCGATGGAGGCGAGCGCTTGAATATTCTCTAAATCATTGGCGGGAAGATTATAGAAATCAACGATGGCTTGTTTCTTGGCACTTCGGGTGTCTTCCATGGTTTTTCGAGGTTTGTTGAGCAGTTCGCGAAGGGCTACGGCGGTTTCACTTAACGGGGCCGCACCTATTTTCTCGGCTTCTGTCTCCATGATGGATTTTTTCAATTGCCGAAAGTATTTTCGAACATCCGCATCAGGCGCTGCTTCAAAGTAGGTTAAATCAATGTTTTCATGCAGGGCCAATAATGCAAATTGTTGGTAGAAATCATTGCGGCTGGCGTTTCGGTTTTGAGTGACCGATAAACACAAGCGCTCATAATCGGCGTTCATGAGCACACGCGCCCCTTCGTTGGTCAAGTTCATGAGACCTAAATCGTGGTCATGGGTTCGTTTCCAACGGGCGGTAATGGTCTCGGCATCGAGGGGGTTATTCGTTTGACGACGGTCACAATAGACATGTCGGATGTCTTTGTCCCGTACACGCCCGAGGGCTTGCATGCAATCATTGGCGGTGTTGATGTTAGATAAGAAAATGCCACCAACAAAATCAAAGTGACCGTTGTCAATGGATACGCCTGTGCTGACACTGGGCGTGCACACCAGGTAGTTGTATTTTTTGGATTCGGTGTTGACGTCTTTGAAAAACGCTTGGTTGGCGTCATCCCCTGCGTTGTCACTGGAGATGCATAGTCCGTTTTTATCAGGAAAAGCAGCTTTCATGGTTTCGAATGTTTTTTGTGCATCGGTTTTTGAGTTAAACGTGAGGTATGCGGTAAGCCCTGCGTCCAAGGCTTGCATGGCGGCTAACTGCACGCTTTCAGGGCTGTCATGCAAGACGATGCCACGTGCTGTTTCATGACTGTGATGATTGATGTGCACGGTGACGTTTGTCATAGGACAGGTCGATTGAATCAATTGTACCGTGGTTTTGGATAAATGCGCATCCAAGCAAATGAGAGTCCTGGCATGGCGCATGATGTGTTGCAGCACGCTAAAGACCAAGGGTTTTTGGTCAATCTTGGTGGTGAGTCTCGCCAAGACTTGTTCGATTTCATCGATGATGACGATGTCATAGTGCGGCAAAGGGCCATTGGCGGTGAGTTTGCCTAATGAATTGAGGCAAATGGCGAGTCTTGATTCCATTTGCAGGTCGTAGTTGTCACAGGCATTGTAACTGCATAAGCCTAAACGGGTCGCGGCACTTTCAACCAGCGAAATCAGGTGAGTGGTGAAAAGTACTGACTGTTTGGGATGGGCTTTGACCCATTCTTCAACGACCGCGGTTTTACCGGTTCCAATGGCAGACTTGACCAGATGGATGCCGGGGCCGAATGGGATGCTGGGCAGATAACGCGAGAGATAGGAAAATTTTTCACCGAGAAAAAAGTTCCGCAGTGAAAGTGCTCCGAAATGATGTTTATTGAATTCTTCCAGCTCTTTTGTTAATGCGATGGCAATGGCCGGTTTCATCGGTTGGGTTTGCGCAATGGCGGGTAATCCGGCCAATTGGTGCAAATCGTTGAAATCGGTGGCTTGTGCTTTTCGGTCCGCTTGGGTTTTGATGTCTTGAGAGAGAGTACTAAGCGCCGTGAGCTTCATCACAGGCCGTTCTTGCAATGCTTGGGCAACAAACACCGGGGCTGCCTGCATCGTTTGTGTGAACGTTTCGGGTATGCGGGGTGTGAGCACGCGTGGCAATTCAGGCACAGTTGAAAAGTCAGGGGTGCACACCAGCGCGTTTCGCAGTTTGAAGGCGGTGTTATTGGCTTGAATCAGACCGGTGTTTCCGATGGGTTTGCCGTCTGGGCGTAGTTTATCGGCTTTTTGCCAATCATTGTCGGCCCAGATGATGATGGGGGTTTTGGGATATGCGGCTTTGAGGGCTTTGGCCACAGGCAATAGGTTAAAGGCATCCAATGCTGCAAAGACCGGTTGACCAATACTTAAATGAATACTGGCGGCAGTGGCCACCCCTTCACAGATGTGAATCGTGGCGATTTTATCGGGCATTGTATCCAGACCAATGAGGGCGAAATGGCCTTTTTTAGCAAGTCCTTTGGTGAATCGCTTGGCGCCATCATTGTAGATTTTTTGCAAGCCTTGGTAATCGCCCCGTGTGTTCATGATAACCACCGCAATGTGCAAAGGGGAAAATCGAATGCCAGGGATGGATTGGTCTTTGAGTCCTTTTCGTGCTAGGTAGTGGCTGGTGCCGACAAGGGGTAATGTATTCCAATGGGTTAAATCGTCAGCCAGGTAATCAATGACGGGCAAGGGTGGTTTGGTGGTCCCGGCGGGTTTAATGGAAAGCTCTATCGCGTTGGGTTGTGGTTTGATGATAGGTTTTACAATGCCATTGAGTGCTTGTATCCATAGTTCTTTGATGACAGCACGGCTGTCAAATTGTGCTTTGATCCCACCGTTTCTAAAAGAGTGGTAGGAGAGTGTTAATTGGGGTACACCGTGATTATCGGTCTTTAGGGCGCCTCGATAACTCTCTTTTTTGGGCTTGTCTAGATAATGCCATCGGTTGTCGAGGATAAGATTTGATAGAGGTGACTTTAATCGCTCGGCATGATCTGTGATGAAAGCGCGCCCTGCTTCCAATAAGTGGGATCTGAT
>CAMAYA010000141.1 GCA_945862275.1 Legionella genomosp. 1
TGGATGCGGGTGATGCATCAAAAGGCAATGCGCCCAAATCCACGTTCAAGCGGTCAGAAAGGGGTGTCTCACTCAATAATACCCCATTCGCCATTTGATTGGCTCCCTCTAGTGTACCACTTAAATGTGTTGCGTTTGAAACCCCCCAGCGAATACCAATGTCCTCCGAGCAGTCTTTGCTCATATTCACGATTCTTGCTTCGATCATCACTTGTTTAACCGGCACGTCCCATTGTTTGACCAACTGCCGTATTTCACGTACGTGTGCGCCGGTATCCTTTACCCAAATACTATTCGTCCGAGCATCAATGCTTAATGTGCCACGCAAAGACATCATTGAATGGGTTGTATCCTTGATCATGCTAGCTATATCTACCGCATTTGCGTTCTGCATTTGCAACAGCTCCGATTGCAAAGGTGCCCGATTTTCAGCCGCCACCTGTTCTTCTACAACGGCACTTTCTCGTGCAGAAATGGCAGTCGCTTTATCAATCAGCAAAATATTATTTATTTCACGACTTTCCAGGCCTTGTATCGATAAAATAGTACTCAACGCTTGATCCCATGGAACCTCATGCAAACGCAGTGTAATATTGCCAGTCACCGCATCGGTGACTACCAAATTCACTCCTTTGAAATCGGCTATTATCTGCAATACCGCTCGAATTTCGATGTCTTGAAAGTTCAGTGAAATGGGTTTCCCGTGAAAGGATGGTGGTTCTGCATGCGCACCTATGCATAAAAAAAACAACCACCCCATTATCAATGCGCGTATATACAACTCAATCTCCCCAAAACTACAAATGCAACGTGATCCGTTTCTTCGCCAATCGTTTCCCGATGTGCTTAGGTTCCTCTATCTCAATCCGATCATTGTCTATTCGTAAAACACGGCCCTCGTTACGACCAACATATTCCCCTGTCTTGACTGCATAAATACGCCCTCCAGGCGCTTTGATGAGCGCAACAACAATACTAGACTCGCTTAATATACCCACAAAATGCAGCGCATCTAAGGATAGATGGCTCAATGCACCCGTGGCTACTTTTGCAGGTTGTGCGTGCTTCAACCGGATTAAATTGGATTTCAATGGTTGGTTTTTTTTCTCTTGTTGATGAATCCGCTGCGCGACATAAACATTCATTAAAAACACCACCCCACACACAAACAACACTCCACCCACCATCTTTACCCAGAATTGTCGTTTATTCCGTTTACGCTCACGCCATGGCAATAAATTGATATTAGTCATATTTTCCTCATGCGCCTCGGAGTGCCAAACCACAAGCCACCATTAAATGCGATGCATCTTGCTCGATTTGTTCACGATTAACCCGGTTAGAAAAGACCATTTGGCTTAATGGGTTGGCAATAAAACACGGTTTATTCAGGCGAGACTGAACCAGCCTTGCCAGCCCCGGCAAATGGCTTACAGGACCCGATAGGATGATGTGGTCGAGAATACTGTTCGGAGTGGTTGACGTAAAAAATTGCCATGCGCGTTTTACCTGCATAAAAAATACATCTTGAACATCGGTGACAGCCTGAATCAGTTGCGAGCCATTCAATGTGTCTTCTCGTGAAAAAATGATTTTTACGCCATCAAAAACCATGTAATTCGTAACTTGGATTCCAATATCAATCATGAATATTACTTTAGATGACGCTATGTTCGCTGCCGCAAGTGCTGCTCGTTCAAACGCAAACGACTCAATCTCAACAATGTGCGCCATCAAGCCGGCACGGCGCACTGCCTCAACCCGCTGATTCACGTGTTCAGCGCGGGATGCGACAATCAGTACATCTAACAATGCGGGATTTTGAGCACACGGGCTAACAACCTCAAAATCAAGGTAGATATCCTTTAGCGAATAAGACGTGTGTTTCTCCACATCCAAACGTACCCATGCATCCATGTCTCTATCATTCAATGACGCACTCATCTGTATGATTTTACTAATAGTAAAGGCATTCGGAACGGCCAAAACGACTTGCTTGGAAGGAGATTTTACTTCAATAAGAGCCCGTTGAATGGCTTGAACAACAGCATCCAGATCACGAATACACCCAGCCTCAACCGCATGATCCGGCAATAGAGCGCGTCCGTACCCTTCAACGCAATATTGGGCTTGTTGATGGGACAACTCAATTATGTTGACGGCAGTTGATGTGATATCTATCCCGAGCAAGGTGCACGGGTTTTTACGGCGCAATAATTTTAGCACGTGTTGGTCTCGTTAATGCTTGCAAGTGATGGACTGTGTGTTTTTCCATAAAACACGGCGGGATACTAACGCAAGTGATTGCAAATGGGAATCATATGGTTTATATTTTTACACTTATTTTACTTGGTTAACTGGAATACCCAATGCCTAACCGTCTAAACACGTTATACAAGGCTCTGATGCTCGCCATCACCGAATACTGCGATACCAAAACAGGCACGTCGTTTATGGTTGGAGATTCAGCGCTGGATTTGGAAGAACGCATTGCCTCAGCCATGTCAACAAATGGCGACGACGATGTTGATCGTACCTCACTGTTGAAATATGTATTGTATGTAGTCAACCAACTCAAACCGCTTGTAGAGCAACAAACCATCCTGGATGACAGCGCGGCCATAAACCTCCCACAGCAATTGATTCAATTTGTTCTTGATATACAGCTAGCATTATCCAAATCAACAGCCGCACAATTCACCGTTCGCTATGGTGATCAAGACCATGTTCTATTGGGGTGTTTTCTGATTTTCAGGCCCTGTAAATCAGGCGGAATTATTCAACGACAGTTATTCGAAGCGTTAAAGCTACCGACAACCGCCTCCAAAGAGGCGATTACAGAATATGTCACAAATGCCATCAATGCACATCAATGCCCATTGCTTCGGCAAGCAAATAAGCACTTTCAAGCGCTAAATAAAGAATTGATGTTAGCTTCCTTGCTTGACGGATCCCACTTCCGGACGTCTGAATTATTAAGTGCTCAGGAAGAAATTGAACGGCTGCGAGAGCTGTTGGAAAATGCACATCCACATATATCGGCGACGGCCAAATCCGCTGATATTCCAGTCAAACAGCTTATTGGATCTTCCTTCTCATCAGGCTCGAATAGCCTATTCTCGTCCATGGCAAAACCAGTCGGCCCCAAACAGCCGTCAGAGACGTCCGATCATGAAGTGAACCCAATCTATTTTGCTGACGCCTGATAGCATACTAAGGTATAATCAACCCTTCCGTTCTAAATGCATTATTATTGGTCTATTCTATGAAAAAAGTGACATATTTTTGGCGTAAAGGCCTGTGGGCAATGGTGAGTTTATCTTTTTTATTGCTGGTGTGCGGCAGCCTTCTTTATCTTTATGCAGCCAGCCAATTGCCCAATGTCGATTCATTAAAAACCGTTAAACTGCAAGTGCCTTTACGCATTTACACGCAGGATGGGTTGTTAATTCAAGAATATGGTGAAAAAAGGCGGATACCCGTCACCTATGAACAAATCCCGCAAACATTGGTTCATGCGCTATTGGCCACGGAAGACCAACGGTTTTTTGAACACCCAGGCGTGGATGTGTTTGGCTTGGCACGTGCTACCGTGCGCATGATTAAAACGGGAACCAAATCCCAAGGTGGTAGCACCATTACCATGCAAGTAGCGCGTAATTTTTTCCTAAATCGGAAAAAAACATTTTTACGTAAATTCAATGAAATCATGCTGGCCATTAAAATTGACCGAGAACTCAGCAAGGAAAAAATCCTCGAGTTGTACTTAAACAAAATTTATTTAGGCAATCGTGCCTACGGAGTCGGTGCAGCCGCTCAAATTTATTATGGAAAACCGCTTCAATCATTAAATATTGCCGAATTGGCCATGATTGCAGGCTTGCCACAAGCACCTTCCACTCAAAACCCTATCGCCAATATGAAGGCGGCAACAAAACGACGAAATCACGTCATTGATCGCTTATATGAAGAACACTTTATCACCCAAGCTGAACATGATGAGGCGATTAATCAACCCATCGTCGTCAAATACCATGGCACCACACTCGATGTGAAT
>CAMAYA010000142.1 GCA_945862275.1 Legionella genomosp. 1
ACCAGGCGTCGGCTGCGCGGTTTTGGTTGGCAATGTTGAAATAGATTGCCACGTGGTGCTCGCCATATTGCTCATCGTTGGGCAAGGTCAATGAAAATTGGATGGCGCTTTCACGCCGGCCTCGGAACAAGGCTAGGGCGCGATGAGAAGGAATTTTTTTAATGGGTTCTGCATAATCAAAATAATCAGAGAATTTATTAACAGAGGGTTTCTTATGCTTCGCTGAGGATTCTTTCTTTTTAGATGAGGTTTCTTTATTTTTGGTAGCAGTGGATTTCAGCACGCCATTTTTCCATAAATATTGGCGCAGTTCTTCCAATAAATTGGCATTTTCTGCAAATTGCTCCATGAGGATTTGCCGTGCACCTTCAAGGGCTGCACTAGCACTTTCAATGCCAAGCTCCAGATTGATAAATGAGGTGGCGAAATCGTCTGGAATCGTCGTAGGATCTTGCCACAAAGCCATTGCAAGCGGCAGCAAACCGGCTTCTTTTGCCAGCAGGGCTTTGGTGCGGCGTTTTGGTCGAAAGGGCAGGTATAAATCTTCGAGCCGGGTTTTGGTATCGGCGTGCTGAATGGCTTGCTCTAACTCTGGCGTTAATTGGCTCTGTTCTTGCAGTGTTTTTAAGACGGTGGCACGACGGTCGTCTAATTCGCGCAGATAATGCAGCCGTTCTGCCAGCATTCGCAATTGCGTGTCATCCAGACCGTTTGTGGCTTCCTTGCGGTAGCGCGCGATGAAGGGCACTGTGGCGCCCTCATCCAGCAAACGAATTGCTGCATCCACTTGCGAAACTTGCGCATGCAATTCGCGTGCAATTGCCGCAGCAGTTGACAACCTGGCTTGAATCATTCACATCCCCAATAAAACATGATAAAAAAAAGAGTTCATTATATACCCGTTATTCCAGAAAAGCCCATAACAATCACTCCACCGTGACAGACTTGGCCAAATTACGCGGTTGATCCACATCCGTTCCTTTGGCGACAGCCACATGATAGGCCAATAGCTGCAAGGGAATCGTGTAGATAATGGGCGCAATCCAATGACCACAAGCCGGTACGCGAATAAGATGCGTGCCGTTGGCAGGCCAGGCTTTAGAGTCGTCAACGAACACAAATAATTGCCCACCTCGCGCGCTAACTTCATGCAAATTGGACTTGAGTTTCTCCAGCAGTTCATCATTGGGTGCGATTGCCACCACGGGCATGTCTTTGTCTACCAGAGCCAATGGGCCATGTTTTAATTCACCGGCAGGGTAGGCTTCGGCATGAATGTATGAAATTTCTTTGAGTTTTAGCGCGCCTTCGAGTGCGACGGGGTATTGAGGCCCTCGGCCTAGAAACAGCGCGTGAGCCTTGTTCACAAACAGGGATGCTAACGTTTCAATCTCGCCGTTTATTTTTAAGGCGCGTTCGCACTGCGCTGGCAATTGTCGCAAATGTTCAAGGACCTCAAGTGCTCGCGTTTTATCTTTGCATAAGACCGCACATAGCATTAAAAAAGCGGTTAATTGCGTTGTAAATGCTTTGGTTGAGGCCACGCCAATTTCAACGCCTGCACGGGTTAAAAAGGCGAAATCGGCTTCACGAATCAAGGTGCTGGTGGCCACGTTGCAAATGGCAAGACGGGCAATGTAATTTAAGTTTTTTGATTTATGCAGGGCGGCCAGAGTATCGGCGGTTTCTCCAGACTGGGATACCGCGATAAACAAAGTGTTTTCCGAAACCACGGCGTCACGATACCGGTATTCACTGGCTATTTCGACCTGTGTGGGGAGTCCGGTGAGGGATTCAAGCCAGTATTTGGCAACCAGGCCCGCATGGTAACTGGTGCCACAAGCAATGATGTGGATATGTTGCACGCGGGCAAAGGCGGCCAGCGCTTGATCGCCAAAACTGGCTTTGAGTACATCCAGGCTTCCCACGCGGCCTTCTAGCGTATCGGCCAAGGCTTTGCTTTGCTCAAATATCTCTTTTAGCATGAAATGCCGATACGTGCCTTTGCTCACGGCATTGCAATCGTCGCTTAATGGTTGGGATGGGCGTTCTGTGGGTTGATTGCGCGCATTAAATATTTCGATAAGACCTACAGAAAGGCGCACGCTGTCGCCTTCTTCCAAGTAAATCACGGACTGGGCAAACGCGCGCAAGGCCAGCGCATCAGAGGCAATGAAATGTTCATCTATGCCCATTCCGACCACCAGTGGGCTGCCCCGACGAATAGCTATCAATTCATGGGGGTTGTTTTTGTGAATAACGCCCAGTGAATAAGCGCCATCCAACTGTGCTGCGGTGGCTTGCACAGCACGCAACAATGACTTGCTGTGCTGATAATGGTGATGAATGAGGTGAGCCGCGACTTCGCTGTCTGTTTCAGAGGTGAACTCATAACCTAACTCGCGCAAATAATGGCGCAAGTCATCATGGTTTTCGATGATGCCATTGTGCACCACTGCAATTTCACCATTGGACAGATGGGGGTGGGCATTTTGTTCAGACGGTTTACCGTGAGTAGCCCAACGCGTGTGTGCAATCCCGGTGTGTCCTGCCAGGGTGGTTTCAGACATGGCCTCAGCGAGCGCTTGTACCTTGCCCAGCACGCGCAAGCGTTTTAAACGGCCATCGTTGTCAATGACCACTATGCCCGCAGAATCATAGCCCCGGTATTCAAGCCGGCGCAGTCCCTCTAATAGTATTTTGCTGATATCCCGTTGTGACACGGCTCCCATTATTCCACACATGTTAAACCCCTTTTTTCATTATACGTGAATGCGCACGCGCCCACTCGCGGTCTTTCACCGTTTCGCGTTTGTCGTGGGATTTTTTACCCTTCGCCAGTGCCACGCGCATTTTTATATTGATGCCTTTCCAGTATAGCGAAATGGGAATCAAGGTATAGCCTTGGCGCTCCACGCTGCCGATGAGTTGATTCAATTCGCGCCGATTTAACAACAGCTTACGCGTTCTGAGTGAATCAGGATGCATGTGCGTGGAGGCCGTGGGTAACGGTTGAATTTGTGCGCCCCATAAAAAGGCTTCTCCATGTTTAATAATCACATGGGCATCCGATAAATTTACTTTACCTGCCCGAAGGCTTTTGATTTCCCAGCCTTGCAGCACAAGACCCGCCTCGTACTCATCCTCGATGAAATATTCAAAACGCGCTTTTCTATTGACAACAATGGTTGCACTGTCTGGTTTGGCTGACATAACGATCCTGTGAATCTAATATTTATTCGATAAGGATACCATGATTTTTATTAGAGTACTTGACGGAATAGATCTCGCTCTCCACAATGAAATATCTAGGCTTACAGGATGAACACATGAATGCACTGCACAGGGAACGGAAAATGTTTGTGCTCGATACAAATATTTTGATGCATGATCCGGCGGCTCTTTATCACTTTGAAGAGCATGACATCTTTTTGCCAATGGCTGTTCTTGAGGAATTGGACAACCATAAAACAGGTATTTCGGAAGTGGCGCGAAACGTGCGTCAAACCAACCGTATTTTGGTGGAGCTCATGCAAAATGCCACGCATGCAGAACTCGTGCTCGGATTGCCAATCCCTAATTATTTTGACAAAGAGCATACACATGGCAGTGGTCGATTGTTTTTCCAAACGGATGATTTTGGTGATACGCAGCCACTCTGCTTCCCGGGCCATAAAGTAGACAACACCATTTTATCCACCGCATTAAGTTTGCAAAAAAAACACCATCAACAACAAATTGTGATTGTCTCCAAAGATATTAACTTGCGCATCAAAGCCAGCATTTTAGGCATCCCCGCTGAAGACTATTACAATGACCAGGTTTTGGATGACGTCACGTTGCTGCACAGTGGCTTGCATCTCTTAGACAATGATTTTTGGGACACGCATGCAAAAGGCATGGAGTCTTGGCAAGACAGTGGCAAAACGTTTTATCGCCTCACGGGGCCCTTAGTCAATCAATGGAATCCCAATGACGGCATCAGCACACATGACAATGACTTCCAAGCCATCGTGAAACACATCGATCACGACAGTGC
>CAMAYA010000143.1 GCA_945862275.1 Legionella genomosp. 1
TGGCTTGTTTGGCATTTATGTTGGCTTCTTTTTCAGCAACGCAAGATTTGGCGATTGATGCGCATCGGATTGAATACCTACCCATCCCAGAACATGGTTTAGGCGCCACATTTGCTACGTTCGGGTATCGTGTGGCGTTGTTGGTTGCCGGTGGATTAGCGCTCATTATTGCGCAAAAATATGGCTGGCCTACGGCCTATCGACTGATGGGCTTTTTAATGTTGTTAGGGATGGCGGCTGTATTGTTTAGCCCAGAACCATCCATTCTCAAAGTGACGCCTCAGTCATTTATAGAACCTTTTCGGGAGATGTTATCTCGGCCTAAAACCATGTCCTTGCTGCTGTTTATTTTTTTATATAAAACAGGGGAGGCCTTTACCACAACCACGAGTGGTATTGTGATGCCCTTTTTGATTCAAGAGCTGGGATTTTCTTTGGAGACCATTGCCTATGTGAACAAGATCATTGGTGTTGGATCTGTTTTATTAGGCGGGTTGGTGGCCGGGTTGTTGTTGATGCGTTGGTCGCTTTACCGGGCTTTACTGGTGTTTGGTTTGCTGCAAGCCCTGACCAATCTACTCTTTGTGGCACTGGCCATTGTTGGAAAACAGCTGCCGATGTTTGTGTTGGCGGTCGTGAGTGATAATTTTTCTGCAGGCTTGGGCTCCACAGCCCTTGTTGTGTTGTTTATGCGATTGGCTGACAGCCGGTTTACCGCGACACAATTCTCCATTTTAGTGGCTTTTTCGACGATCCCGCGTATTTTATCAGGCCCCTTTGGCGCAATGTTGCAATCATGGTTAGGCTGGGTTGGGTTGTATCAAATGGCATTTATATTATCATTGGGATTTGTGCCGTTTCTCATGATGATTCGGAAGCCAATAGCGGGTTTAAATAGTGATCCGAGCCGCGTGGGGCTCGGACAGTGCCATCATTAACCTCACTGCATTTTTTTCTGTAACATAGCACCACAACCGGCTAGATCAGCGTCATTAAACGTAGCATTGGGCAGCGTTTTTCTTTTACTCACCAGGGGCTTCACGCAGTCTTCAACCAAGCCTTTGCCCACGGTATTGCCTCCTTTGTAATATCCTTCTTTCATGCACGCTTGGGCTATGGACATGCATGGATTGGCAGATACAGTGACACTTAACGTCATTGTTAAGACAGCTAATATGGCAGTATATTTATTCATGATGTTATCCTTGGTGATGAAGGTTGCATGTTGCGCATTCAATGCGCCCATTTGTATTATAGCAGCTCCACCGAAATCTGATGTACAATATCATTTGGTCAACAAGGGATGGATGACATGTTGTTTAACACGCAGCAACGCCAAACGCAGAACATCGTGATGATTACCTTTTGGAGTGGGTTTTCAGGCTATGCTATCAATACCATTTTGATATTATTTTTAACCCGGTCCGTTTTTTCTCATGGCCTTGGGTACGATCAAGCAAAGGCCTATGCGTTTATTGGGATAACGCAGGCCACATGTTACTTGATGCCCATTTTAGGGGGCTACATGGCGGATAATGTATTGGGGCTGCGGCGTAGCATTTTATTAGGCAGCGTCCTTTTAGCGCTGTCATACTTATTGATTATGTTCAGCGGGTATGTGATTTCCTCAGAAGGTGATTATTTGTTTATTGCAGCCTACGCACTGACGCCTGCCGCAAGCTCGTTGTTAATGGGAACGGCATCCGGCATGATCTCGCGCATTTATACGGACGATGCAGCGAATGCCAAGTCAGCCATGATGTTTTTTTACATGGCGATTAACGTAGGCGCACTCTTAGCGACGTGGGTCGCTCCCGCTTTGTTGGACAGTCGCTATGGCCCGCTCTCTGTATTTGCATTGGCATTTGTGGGCAAATCAATGGCGGCACTCAATTTTGCGCGTCGATATTCATTGTACGATAATATTACTTGGGGGCTGGATAAAAGGCCCATGTCTGTCGAGGCCAAATACCGATTGATTGCTTATTTATTCGCGTTGTATTTATTTGCCTTGTTTGCCTATTCACACATCGAGATAGCGAGCATTTTCATTTCAATCGGTTGCCTGTTGGGGATCGTTTGGTTTTTGATTAAAACGCATCGTCTTTTAGGCCTGTCGCGTTACAAACAATGGGTGGCGGCATTGTTGATTTTTGAAGCGATTGTGTTTTTTGTAATCTATAACCAAATGAACAGTACCTTGGTCTTGTTTGCACAAAATAATTCAGATTCTCAGGTGTTGGGTTGGGCGATATCGCCTGCACAATTTCAAATACTCAATCCCATTTTAATCATCGCATTAGGACTGCAATTACCGCGTCTTTATCGGATGTTCCCACGGTTTTCTATACCGTATCAATTTGCGTGCGGCACATTATTAGCAGGTGTCGCCTTGCTTATATTAGCATTTTCTGCGCGTTTCACGCATGATGGCATCATCAGTGGCAATTACATCGCACTGACTTATGTCTTGATAAGTTTGAGCGAATTATGGGTCAGTGCCATCGGATTAAGCATGATAGGCCTTTACTGTGATGTCGAAACCGTAGGTTTTGCAATGGGCGCTTGGTATTTGGGGTGCTCTTTGTCAAATATATTATCCGGCCAACTGGCGCGCTGGGTTGCTATCCCTGAATACATCACGTCACCTATAGAAAGCTTGAGCATATATCAGCATTATTATTTGCATATGGGATTGTTCGCGTGTCTTTTTGGCGTTTTGATGGGGTTTGTTGCGTATTTTCTGCATAAAAATTCCAATAAGCGAGGATTGGTATTGGCGTAGTTTTACCATTACAAATTGTCAATTGGATTGCCAACAAATTTTAAGCGATTTTATACGTTGTTATGGCGCCATATGTATAAATCGAAAGACCAATTATTTGTATAACAGGCGATGAATATAAAAGGCAAGCATGGTCAAAAATATAAAAATTAAAGGACTCGCCATTGACGTTGAGATTGGTTGGCATTGCTTGGAAAAAGAGTCGCTATGGTTTGACAATGAGGAGAAATAGGTGGTTATCGAGCAAATCGGCCGATTATAGAGTCAATGGATGTATTTTGACGTTTTGTGTTGCTTTGAATGAGCTGATAACTCGCAATATTAAAAACTGATTAACAGCGACTTTACATCGCTGTTAATCTTCAAATCACTACACAACCTATTCCAGTCATCGCTGACGACCCTAACCCACTGAAGCCACTTGATCCATGACCCACACAACTTGCAACCCTACTAACTGTGCATGCACTTTACCTGTTGCATTAATATTAGATGTAGATGTTGAACCTATCGCTTGGGTTTTATTAATATTTACATTGTTCAACGCAAATAAATACGTATACCCAGCATCAAGACCAATATTAGGTCGGACTTGATAGTGCGTGCCAATGGACAACGCCCAGCGATTAGCATCCGGTAAACGAACATCGCGTTCAGCTAAAACCGTCGGGGTTTGATCATAACCGCCACCGAAACGCATCATCCATTGATCATTCACATGATAGTTGGCACCCAACGCAACTCGCCACGTATCACGATAGTCTTCAACTGCTGTTGAATTGACCAAACCTTGTGTCGGCGCAAGGGTCTCCGGGTCAACTACAAGCGCTGCAACGTTTTTCAATTGAATTTCTTTAAATGAACTCCAACCGGTATATACCACAGACCCCAATAAGGCCCATTTCGCATTCAGATCTTGATAGGCACTCAAGGTCAGTACATCAGGCAACTCAACATTATTACTCATTAATAAGTCACTACTATAGACCATGCTAGAGATAGGAACGAAGAAATCGGCAAAATTAGGGTTTGCTAAACGTCCAGTGAGCGTGCTCGTGCCATGAAAGGTGTGTGACACTTTTGACTGATAGTTTAAGCCAATGCGAGTGTGATCATCGTTATAGCTGCCCATCAGGCCCGAATGAAATCCAATGCCGAATGAATTCCCAGTGTTATCCGTGGTTGAATCCCATATGGTCGGTGTCAATGATGCGCCGAGTGATTGAAGCTCTTGCAATACGGCAGGAGAACCC
>CAMAYA010000144.1 GCA_945862275.1 Legionella genomosp. 1
CGATCACGCACCGGTTTGGGTGGAGCTGGGGCCCTGTTAGGGGCACGGGTATTCTAGTATCGATGAAGCATTTAGCTCTGATTTATCGGTTTTCTGTTTAAAGCGCCCAACGTCTGATGCGCCAATCGTTTTGTTGCGCTTCATTTAAAAACGTCCAGGCAACAATACGGCTGCGCTTCTGACCTTGTGCCATATCAATGGTCTTGATGTCCAAGGCCTTTGCTTTCATGAGTGCTCTGTATACTCCAGGGAGATTGGATTTCTTTGATATCAGTGTAGAGAACCAGAAACATTGTGATGGAAATTGAGCGCTTTCTTCTATCATTTTTTTGACAAAGGCTTCCTCGCCCCCTTCGCACCAGAGTTCGTTGTTTTGTCCGCCAAAATTTAAAGTGATTTTGCTGGTTTTTTTAAGGTTTAAATTTTTCCACTTGCGTTCTGTGCCTGCGTTAGCTTCTGCTAAAGATGCATGGAACGGTGGATTGCAAATGGACAGGTCAAACACTTCGCTGGACCTTATCATGTTCTTTAAAATAGCCGATGAAGCAGTTTGCAGCCGGCATTCAATTGTATCCTTTAACGAATTGTTTGATGAAATGATACGGTTCGCAGATTGAATTGCAATCGAGTCAATATCTGAACCAACAAAATGCCAGCCATATTCTCTATTTCCAATGATGGGGTAAACACAATTGGCGCCAACGCCAATATCCAGTATTCGAATAGACTTGCCAGGTGGTAAAATGCCGTTATTGCAGGCGCTTAAAAGATCTGCCATGTACTGGATATAGTCAGCTCTGCCAGGAATGGGAGGACAAAGGTAATTTGGGGGAATGTCCCAATTTAAAATACCATAGAATTGTTTTAACAATGCCTTGTTCAGTGTTTTCACAGCCTTTGGATCACTGAAATTTATGGATAGATTATTGTATTTATTCTGCGATACAAATGCTTTCAGCTCAGGACAGCAAAGCATAAGCTGTTCAAAATCATAACGGAATCGATGTTGGTTCCGAGGATGCAAGTCGCTTTTTTCTAAAGGAAATGTTTCTTGTTTTTCTGCCAATGTCGATTTGTCCAGATAATTTTGGCTAATTATAATGACGTTTCGTTTTCATTACTGTGATCAAAAAAAATCATTTATGGTCTAGCCGGTTAAAAAAACCTCATCTACAACGCTTGTTTTTGCACAAAAAATAACCTTTAAAATACTCTGTCGTAGGGTGGGCTGCATTAACGCAGTGTGCATATCCACATGGGCGATATTATCGGTAATCTGGCTTCAAGGATAGTAAAATTGTGCGAAAGAATATTTTAAAAAGAAGCTGAAACGCGCTATAGCATTGGATTGTTCAATTCATCCAGAACTGCTGACAGCTAATCCGGTGATTTATGGCAATTACTGGGTTCCGCATTGTGATCACAAAAGATGATGTGCTGCTGGATGCAAAAATCGCGAGTCTTCACACGGCAAGGCGTCGTGGGTGTGCTGTGAAACATCGTCGCGATACAGTCGCCTTGATTTTTGAAAACACGATCAGGCCGGCAGTTGCTTGCTTCTGATAAAGGCTTGCAGGTAATGGTATTAAAATCCAGGCAGTGAGGTGTATTCGGAGTGGCATCATGCGGTATGCAGGCACAATATTTATACTCGCCTTCGAAGCACCCATCTTCGTCGGGACCACACAGAAAATACAGCTCGCTGCTAAAACTGCTGACCATATAAAAAAGCAATCCATTTAATACAAGTAGGGGACTTAAAAAACTGCGTTGTAATAACTGACTAGATATGAATTCCATGATTCGGCTCCATTTGAATTTGAAGGTCTTCTTTCAGGTCGTACAGTTTCTCAGCCTTTGTCTGATGCTCAATGCATGCCGGGGTAAAAAATCGGTTTCGTATAGGCAGCAAGGCCATCAGCAACGGTCTGCGAATTCGCTCTATTTGCTCAAGATACGATTCTTCTGATGCAAGAAAACCGAATACGATCCAATGAATGAAAAAATGGCATCGGAATGCCTACCTTGTTGTCAGCGTTGTAATGATTATACGGGCTATATATGAAGCAGGTATTAACGCGACAGCCGTGTAAGGCTATGTGGGTTTGCTCATCAGATGGCAAATACTGGTGTATACTCACCGCCCAGGCAACTGACACACCACAACCTTGATAGAAGCCAACTGATGAATGCCCGCCTCACTGCGGAGCTTATCCCGCAGTTCCGGCAGGGCATAACGCAACTGTGATGCCCACACCGGATCGGACGTGACCAGCACCAGGCAGCTGTTATTGAAGCTGCCAACGTGGCATTGATCCCGTAACGTTTCGGGCAAATAAGTATTGATTTTTTCATCCAACTCTTCCAGCTTGATGGCGCGCTGGCAAATGTCGATTAACTGCGTGTTTAAACAACGCGTGATGTGGCGCATGGAGACTCTCAGCAGTTGATTTGGATTTTTACGACAAGTGACTTATCATATCATGATTACTTTACTGAAGGATGACTGATGACTGAAAACACCATCGCCTACCAAGCCCGCTTGCATTGGATTATTTTTGTTTGGCCTGTTTTGTTTTTATGTGCTATTGGATATGTGGCGCTGGTAATCAATCCGCCGCAAATCCCAAACTACGTGTTTTCAGGCTTGGCTTTTTTCGCCTTGTTATGGGGCGCTTCGATCGGGTTGACGTATCTTTTTTCCTATCTCATCATCAAAAATAAACAAGTGATTTTATGCACAGGCATATGGGTCCGTCAAACCATTGATATCCCCATGACCAAAATCGATAGCATTGATATTCGCCAGTCCGTGCTGGGTAGTTTGCTGCAGTACGGCTCCTTGGTGATTACAGGAACGGGCGGCACGCGACAAGTGGTGGCTTATTTGAATAAACCGCTCACATGCAGGCGGCATATTGAGCAGTTAATGCACGCATAGGAGAGATAATGTTAGTCACATTTCGATGCAAGGGGCACGAAAACACCACTTTTTTAGGCAACGTAGCGCAACGTTTGCTGCATTTGATGGGGCACAGTGGTGCCGTTCCCAGTGCGATTTTGGCGGCGGATGTGCCTGCCGCATTGGCTACGATGCAACAAGCCCTTGCGGCAGCACCCTCAGTATCTGTGTCCAACGATGATAATGACGAACCGGCTGTTAGTTTAAAACACCGTGCCGTGCCTTTGATTGCGTTGCTGCAGGATGCCGTAAAAAATCAATCGAATGTGATGTGGGATTAGGTTATAAGAAATAAAATCCATTACCGTTTTAATATTTCCAACAATTGCATCGCCGCAATCTGCTCCGCTTTCCGACGCGTTTCACCTTGGCCCTTTGTTACTTGCTTAAGCCCGGGCACGCTGCAGGTGACATAAAACAGTTGTTCGTGTTCATCGCCTGTGACTTTTGTTAGGGTGTATTCTGGCAGGGAACGTTTTTGGGATTGTAGATATTCTTGCAGCTGTGTTTTCCCATCTTTTAACGTGCTATTGAGCTCAGGATTGTCCAGCCGTGTGCGGTACAAATGAAGAATAACATGCTGGGCTGCAGCAAATCCGCTGTCGAAAAATACGGCGGCAAACAGGGCTTCCAGTGCGTCAGCCAGGATGGAGGCTCGACGAAATCCTCCGGTTTTAAGTTCGCCTTGGCCTAAATACAAACAATCGCCCAACTCTAATTCGAGCGCTATCGTGGCCAGCGTGTCGCCTTTTACGAGAGATGCACGCAGGCGACTGAGTTGTCCTTCGTTTTGATTTGGATATTGCTCAAATAGCGCGTGCGAAATGACGGCGCCTAAAATCGAATCACCTAAGAACTCAAACCGTTCGTTGTTCGCACTGCCCGCACTGCAATGGGTTAGGGCTTGTTTTAAAAAGGCAGGCGTTTTGAATTCATAATCCAAGCGCCTACACAAACGCGCTTGGTTATTTTGTATCGTGCTGTTACCCATTAATGAATCAACCGCCCAATTCTGTTCCAACGCGGCATGTAGGTTTTTCCAT
>CAMAYA010000145.1 GCA_945862275.1 Legionella genomosp. 1
CGCTGTATAGTCTGAGAACGCACGCGGAATCTAAATCGCAAGGACAGGGAGGGATGAAGGAGCCATTGGTGTATATCATGGTGGGCGCCATGCTTCTGTGGTTTCCGACAGGCTTTGAAGTCATGATGAATACCATGTTTGGGTATTCTGAAGTGTTGGCATATGCCCCCGTTGGTGGTGGGAGCCCTATACTCAGCACGTTGTTTGGTGAAAATAGCACGGTGGGATATACGATTGCGCTCACGGTACAGGTGATTGGTGGGATTGCGTTTGTTAGGGGATGGGTATTAATATCGCGTTCTGCATCACAGGGTCAACCATCTGGCGCGATGGGTCAGGGTTTGATGCATGTATTTGGAGGGGTGTTGGCAATGAACATTATTGGAACATTGCAAGTGCTTCAAAATACACTGTTGGGTTGATATTTTTTTATAATTGAGGAGAAAGTCGTGAATAAAATGCAACTTAGAATAACAGATCGACAAGGGGTGGTTCTGAAGTTGGTTGGCCTTGCTTTAGCACTCATCGCAGGAAATGCAGTTGCAGGTGGTTTGACGCTGGGTGGGATGGCAACGAGTATCACGAGCTCCTTTACCGAAGTGACCCAGTTAATTACAGCAGGATCGTATCTTGCAGGTTTGGGGTTTTCTGTAGGCGCCATCATTCAATTCAAAGCACACAAGGATAACCCTGGACAAACTCCCATTGGAAAGCCAATTGCGTTGATATTTATTGCAGCGGCGCTGTTGTTTCTTCCGACGATTTTGGATGTTGCGGGTGAAACGATGTTTAGTGGACAGGGAACTACGGCTGGACCTACAGGTGTTGTTTATTCCTAAGGTGGCGATACATGGATACAACCAACAAGCCGTTGCCTTTGACATTACGCGCCAGTCCTGGGGACTGGCGGCTTCAATCTGCGAGAAATGCGGATGAAAAGTTTAATACCTATGAGCAGCGGGTGTTTCAGCGAGACCAGCATACGTGTCGGTTTTGTGGGTTTCAAGCCCGATTGTATCAAGACGTGGTCAATCTTGATGGCAACTATGCTAACAATAAATTAGACAATTTGGTGACGGCCTGTTGTTTTTGTTCGCAATGCTATTTTATTGAGTCTGTTGGTGTGGGCGGGTATGGCGGGGGAACGCTCATCTATTTACCGGAAATACCCCAGTCGGAACTCAACAGCCTTTGTCACGTGCTATTTTGTGCCATAACCAATGACACAGGATATAAAAACAGTGCTCAAACCATTTATCGCAGCTTAAAATTCCGATCACAGGTGGTTGAAGATAAATTTGGTGAGGGAACCAGTGATCCAGCCATTTTAGGCCACCTTTTAATTGATTCAGGCCATAGTTCGGCTGAAAATTCTGAAAAAATATTACATGATATTCGTTTATTGCCGTCAAGGGCAAAGTTTCGTAAGCAAATTGAGGGCTGGGCTGCAAATGCTTTGGAAGAAGTGAAATAGTCATTAAGGACACATAAATGAGTAACTGGGCTGAGTCTTTTTTTGAAACGGTTGATATTTTTTTTGCATGGCTTGGTACCTCGTTAAAGCAGACAACCGAGTCGTATTGCGATCTTGAAACCGCCGATAGTCCAACCGTTTTGGTGAACCACGATGGCTCGCTTATCTCTGTTTTGCAAATAGAAGGCATCTTGGCTATTGCCGGTGTTGAAGAATTTACACGCTTGGCCGAAGGCTTAACCAACGCGTTCCAGCCCGCCATGGGACGGCCTGGTCATGCATTGCAAGTGTATTTTAGTCACGACAAACAAAATATAAAAAAATCCATTCAAGATGTTTTCGCACCTGCTGAAGCCACAGAACGACGTCTTGGTCTTGCTCTCGATGATTTATTCAGTGAGCGCGTGGATTACTTATCCAGGTATTGTGCAGAGGAGAAGGTTTATTTTGTTTTAATCACAAGACCGTTTAATTTACCCCCTGATCAATTGAGTGCTGCCAACAAGGCGAAGCTAAAAATGATCAGAGGGCTAAAATTGCCAGGGTTTAAAAATACGCAAGCCATCCATGCAGCAATCCCTGAGTTACGTGATACCCACAGTGCTTATGTGCGCTCTATTCTAAATGATTTAGAAATTCTTAATATCATGGCGAAAGAATTGGAAGTGCATCAAGCGGTGCATGCGATACGCATGACAGCCGATCCGGATTGCACCGCAGACGATTGGCGCGCCACGTTGCCCGGCGATAGAATACCGGTTCGTGAAGTGAATAATTTTGAAGGCGATGTGTCCGATTTATTGTGGCCATCACTGGCAAAGCAAGCACTCCCATCCGATGCAGTACTGCTGGACAGGCGGACGGTTCTCGTGGGAAATCGAATCTACGCATCAGTCTATATTGATTTGTTTCCGAAAGATGTTCGCCCATTTATTTCGTTGTTTGTTCGTATTTTGCCGACGCACATTCCATGGCGCATGTCCTTTTTAATCGAGAGTGAGGGGTTGAACACCATTAAATTCAAGGGATTGCTTGCCTCGATTTTGAGCTTCTCTTCAGCGAATAACCGGCTGATCAGTGATGCGAATAATTTGCTCAAATACATCAACGTGAATACCGATGAGGCGATTGTTCGTTTGCGCGTGATAGCCACCACTTGGGCCCCTGAGGGCGATATTCCTCTTTTACGCCGCCGAAGCTCAGAGTTAGTTAAGGCGATTCAAGGGTGGGGTTCTACCGACGTGTCAGAAATTTGTGGCGATCCCTTTGCAGGTTTTGTGTCTAGTATGTTGTCTGCAACCACAGAAAGCCCTGCAGTGCCATCTGTTGCCCCACTGTCAGAAGTGATAAGCATGTTGCCCATTACACGACCTGCTTCTCCGTGGAGGACAGGCGCACTTTTGTTTCGTTCGCCGGATGGGAAGCTTTGGCCGTTTCAACCCGGCTCGAGCCAACAAACAACCTGGATTGATCTCGTGTATGCGCGTCCGGGCTCGGGAAAATCGGTCTTGTCCAGTGCGCAGAACTTAGCCCTTTGTCTGTCAGCAGGCCTCACTCGGCTGCCGCGAATTGCCATTATTGATATTGGTCCGTCCAGTAGTGGATTGATTTCTCTTTTGAAGGAAGCGCTTCCTGCTGCCAGCCGGCATTTAGTGGCCTATTATCGATTGAAAATGGTTCCTGAATATTCGATTAATCCGTTTGATACCCAGTTGGGTTGTCGTTATCCCACGGCATCGGAGCGTTCCTTTTTAGTCAATTTTCTCACGCTTTTAACCACGCCGTTGGGTGCTGCAAAACCGTATGATGGGATGCCTGACTTAGCGGGGATGGTGGTGGATGAGTTGTATAAAAGTCTAACGGATGAGTATAAACCCACGCCCTATGATCCGGGCGTTGAAGAATTCATTGACAGCATATTGGAAGAAATTGGGTTTGTTCGTGATTCGAAATCCACCTGGTGGGAGGTGACAGACTCGTTGTATTCTGCAGGGTTTGTTCACGAGGCATTCCTGGCCCAACGATATGCCATGCCCCTATTGGCTGATGCCGCGTCCATTTGTCGTACATCGTCCATTGAGGATTTATATGAAAAAGTGACCGCACCGACAGGTGAATCGCTGATCAATGCATTTTCACGGATGATTTCAGGTGCCGTTCGTGAATACCCCATTTTGTCTCGGGTGACGGCCTTTGATATTGGAGATGCACGGGTCGTTTCATTGGACTTGGATGAAGTGGCCAAGAGTGGCGGCGACGCGGCAGACAGGCAAACAGCCGTGATGTATATGCTAGCGCGCTACGTGTTGGCGCGTCATTATTATTTAACCGAAGAAGGCATGAGCAATGTGCCTGATCAATACAAGCTATATCATACAGATCGTGTTAGAGAAATTCGGGATGATCCAAAGCGGATTGTATACGATGAGTTCCATCGGACCTCCAAGTCAACGGCTGTTCGTGATCAGGTGATCATTGACATGCGCGAGGGTCGTAAGTGGAACGTGCAA
>CAMAYA010000146.1 GCA_945862275.1 Legionella genomosp. 1
TAAGGGCTCTGCCTGCCTGATTTGAGGGTAAAATCCCCAAACGTGAGCACATTGCAATCCAAGGCCAACCGAATGAATGCATCTTTCATGTTCTCTCCCACAAGATTTTTTTAAAACCACTTAACAATCAGTAAAAAAATGGTATCCTAAATGCGTTAATTGGTTTATTGTAACTTAATATGAGTTGTTGTCCTACAAGAACAAGCAGATCAATCGAAAGGGGATAGGGATATGCCAGAAAGACAGATTGGGCAGGTGAAATGGTTCAATGAAAAAAAAGGGTTTGGATTTATTCTGAATGAACAAGGGGATGATATTTTTGTTCATTATAAAGATATTCAAGGCGTAGGGTTTAAAACGTTGCATGAAAACGATTCCGTCAGTTACCTCACAGATCAAGGGCCCAAGGGGCTGAAGGCCTTAGAGGTTGCCATGGTGGGCGAGCCGGCTTAGAGGCGGTTTGCTGTTAGTGCCTCGTATTCAAAAGGAGAGGCACTAACCTGACCAATGCATTGTTCCCATTGCCAACACCGTGACAAAAGCAGCTCCGGCCAGTAAGCTGGCTTTGTCTTTTATAGCAAAGACCAGCGGATCATCATGCATATTTCCTCGATGGGCTTGCATCCACATCCAACTGATCCAAAACAGTAGAACCGGAATGGTACCCCAAACCAATTCGTGTGTAGGGTATAACTTTAGAACATCATTGCTGTTGAGGTAAAGCGCCATCACTAAAATGGCGGCATAACCGGCACCTAACCCCAACGTCTGAATCAATGGTGCGTCAGTAGTATAATAACCCCGTCCCAACAACGCTTGTTTTCCATGCAGCAATTGCAATTCTAATTCAGCATAGCGTTTGACAAATGCCAGCGATAAAAATAAAAAAATAGAAAAAGCCAATAACCAGAAGGATAAGGTTATGTTTGCCGCCACGGCCCCCGCCACAATGCGCATGGTGTAAAGCATCGCCAAGGTTAGGCAATCCACCAGTATGAAGCGTTTTAGAACCCAAGAATAGGCGCAGGTCATCCCAAAATAAAACGTCAGACATTTTAAAAAACTGGTGCCGACGAGTAAGGCTAAGCTTAGGCTACAGAGGAGCAAAAGGGGAGCCAAAAGCACACCTACCCAAATAGGAGTAATGCCTGAAGCAAAAGGCCTGTTGGTTTTTCGTGGATGTTGCTTGTCACTGTCTAAATCATGTAAATCGTTCACGATGTATGCAGATGATGCACACAGACTAAAAGAAAAAAAGGCTAGAATCAGTGGGATCCAAACGCCTGTACGCGTTAATTCGTGCGCCGCAAAGAGGGGAATAAAGAGCAGGCTATTTTTAAGCCATTGGTGAACGCGCAGCATTTTACTGAGTTGGCTTGTTTTTTGGATAAGCTTTGATGACGTATTCACCACAATGCAGCTCTTCACAATGATTCCATCACAAAAGAGTAGAGCGACTAGTTTAGTGAGGCTAGATTTCAAAAGCAATGTTATAATCCAGGGATATCTCCTTTTAGCAAACGCGGTCCGGATGAATCAAGATCAATTGGTAACCCAACAAACCCTGCATTGGATTCGTTCTTTTGTGGTTGAATACAATATATGTCCTTTTGCCAAACAAGTGGTCAATCAAGGATCGCTGGCAATCCAAGTGATACATGCTACAGAATCAGAAGCGATGCTTGAAGCGCTTCGGCGGGCTTTCTGTTTGTTGGACGAAGATAAACGCATCGAAACCATTTTGTTGGTTTTCCCATCATCTCTGCCCGATTTCTTTGATTATTTGGATTTTGCGGATAGGGCAGAACGGTTTCTTTATACGTTAGGTTATGAAGGGATTTACCAGTTAGCCACCTTTCATCCGCATTATTGTTTTGCTGGTGTTGATTTTGCTGATGTTTCGAACTACACCAATCGCAGCCCTTATCCGATGCTGCATTTATTACGTGAGGCTAGCATTGAAAAAGCAATCGAATATTATGGTGACACGGACCAAATTCCTGAAAACAATATCGCGACCTTGCATCAGTTGGGACTAGATAAAGTAAAAAACTTATTGCGAGGCATTCTCGATCTGTGATGGAATGGAAATGACCATCGGGGTGGCCTTTACCTGATTTTTAATGTGGTCATACCCGTCTCGGTGATTGGCCATGTAAATCAATGACCAGGCGCTCACCATGGATCCGTCGCCAAACACACAAATATCCGATTCGCCCAACGGGTTTGTGAATCCGCCATTGGCTACAAACCCAATGGTGGTGCCGCCTAAATTAAGGCACACATTGAGGGATGGATTTGTATATTTTCCTTTCCATAAGGGGGAGTCTTCTGTTACTTCTTGCAGTGTTTTCATATACGTTGCCGCAATGCTGGGTACATCTGAGGCAAACGCCTCTAAACCGATTGCAATAAAACCATGGTCAACGCTAAACGTGCAGAAGGGTTTTGTGGTCCCCGTTACGCGGCCTGCCTGAGTAGAAAACAGGGCGGGCATTTGTTCAACGCGACCGTCTGCTTCTGTACAATAGCTGGCGTATGCGCCGGTCAGATCTGCCGTCGCACTGAATGCTGCTGTTGAGGATAGAACGAATATGGCTGCAAGTGACAGGTTGAAAATACGCATCTTATCTACCGGCAATAGGGTTTTATGTTTATATTATAGACTATTTAAGCCAATCGCGAGCGGGCAAATAATCGGTGTAGAGTGCCGCCTCCGCGGTATTGTCTGATGGGTGCCAGTTATACTGCCAGGTGACTTCCGGCGGGAGCGACATGAGAATGGATTCAGTCCGTCCGCCCGATTGCAAGCCAAACAAGGTGCCTCGGTCGTATACTAAATTAAATTCAACATAACGCCCACGTCGATACAATTGGAATGCCTTTTCACGCTCGCCAAACGGGTGTGATTTACGGCGCTCTACGATGGGCGCATAGGCTTTTAAAAAATGGTCACCGATGCTTTTCATCAGTAGAAAACTGTCGTCAAATCCCGGCGCATTGTAGTCGTCAAAAAATAACCCACCAATTCCTCGTGCCTCTTCTCGGTGTTTTAGGTAGAAATAGCGGTCACACCATGCTTTGAAGTGGGGGTAAATATCCTCGCCAAACGGTTGGCAGGCATTCAGTGCTGTTTGATGCCACTGTTGGCAGTCTTCTTGAAACCCATAATAAGGGGTTAGATCAAACCCGCCACCGAACCACCATATCGGCGCGGCATCGGCCTGTTCGGCACAGAAAAACCGTACGTTTGCGTGCGTAGTGGGCACATAAGGATTGTTTGGGTGAATCACCACGGATACACCAAGGGCCGAAAACCGACACCCGGCCAATTCAGGCCGTGTGGCGCTTGCGGACGGTGGGAGTGTTTCGCCTGATACATGAGAAAAATTGACTCCGGCGGTTGCGAATACATGGCCTTTCGCCATCACACGGGTAAGCCCACCGCCATCATTAGGACGAGACCACGCTTCTTCTATAAATGTGGCACTGCCATCTAATGACGCAAGCGTTTGGCAGATGCCGTTTTGCAATGACAATAGGTATGATTTGACTAAATCAATGGCGTTATCGGGTAGGGAAGGGGGGGTTGTTTGCATGGTTTTATCACACCTGAAGCATATATTTTGAACAATACCATAAATCGCGTATAATGGCTATTTTCGTCTATTTGATCAGGCCTCATGTGTCTCTATTTTTGTTACCTCATCTGATTTCTCCCTTGTCTGTCGCACCGATGATTGATTGGACCTATACGCATTTTCGCGTGTTCATGCGCATGCTAGCGCCCCATGCGCTGTTGTACACAGACATGCAAACGGTAGGGGCTGTCATGAACAATCCTACGCGTGCATTGGCTTTTCATGCCATGGAGCATCCGTTGGCCTTGCAATTGGGCGGTGCTGATAAAGCGGGTTTGGTTGATTGTGCGCGTCAGGCGGAGCAGTTGGGATTCGCTGAAGTGAA
>CAMAYA010000147.1 GCA_945862275.1 Legionella genomosp. 1
AACAACATGAAAATCACACCCTACACTGCTTTCATATTACCCTTATTATTCATTGCAACACCGAATTTCGCCGCCACCCCCATTAACGGTTGGTATACGGGTGCGTTTGGTGGGTATGCCTATGTGCCTGGCAACATGAACAAATCAACCCTAGGCATCACGCGTTCGAATGCAACTTACCATTCGGGTTATGATGCGGGCGCTAGCCTCGGGTTTAAAAGCAACCCCTTGCGTTATGAAGGAGAAATGACCTACCTGAAAGCAAATGTAGATCAATTCAAGTTAAACCAAACACGTGCAACCAACCCGACAGGCTATTCCAATGCAGCAGTTGGCCTGGCGAATGTCTATTATGATTTTCTCGGTTTAACCGCCCCCCTACAACCCTATTTAGGCGCGGGCATCGGCTATGCTTGGGTACAAAATAAGTTAAGCAGCTCAAACCCCATCAGTGCGGCCAGTTTTACCGGTTCAAATAGCGTTTTGGCTTACCAAGCCACCGGCGGCCTCACCTACAACTTTGCTGAGAATTATGCACTGAACTTAGGATATCGATATATTGGCACAGCAAATGCCTCCGAATTAGGCCAGCTCTTCCAAGCGCATTTGGCGAACATTGGTGCGGTGTATCGATTTGATGGGAAAAGTTACAGTTAACCACGTTTCTAAGGGAGATACATGAAACCGTTCATTAAAACCAGCGTTTTGGCCCTGCTATTGGCCAATGGGACAACCTATGCATTTAACCCCGTTCAGGGTTGGTATGGCGGCGTTCTGATAGGCATTAACTACACGCCAAGTTCCAATTTTAGCCGAGTAAAAACGGTTGAGCTGACAAATGTCACGACTCCATTCACATTCATGTCCTCTAGCAACATGGAATATGGCACCATGGGAGCGCTAGGGGGACAATTCGGTTATCGATCTGGGAAATATCGACTTGAGGGCCAGTTCTTATACAACAACAGCCCTTATCGCTCGATGGGCGTCACAACAACAAGACCCAACGGAGATCAAAATACCTTCAGCATTTACGCCCCCAGCACCAGCACGGAGTTCCGACTGGAAGGCAGCACGGACAGTGGGCTTGGGATGGTCAATGGATTTTATGACTTTTTACCCGATGATCCTCGATCAAACGTAGCGCCTTATATAGGGTTAGGTGTTGGCTATACTTATTTCTCGAACAATTTAAGAGTATATTACAACGAGGTTAACCTTGATGCCGCTCGTGTAAAAGAAGCCATTACATCTCCCGCAGGACAAGCCATCCTTGGCATGTCTTATTTTCTAGATGATTTCGCATCCTTCGCAGTCGACGTTCGTTATTTCACATCAACGGCCAAATCTAAATTTTTGGATTCACGCCTTCAAGTTTACACCGTCAACATCGCCTTCAATGGAGCGTTCAACCTTGGCTAAGCCACAGTATAAAATTTTGCCCTCGCTTTTATCTGCAGACATGACGCGTATAGGTGATGAAACCACCGCTGTCATGCAAGCCGGGGCTGATATGCTCCATATTGATGTGATGGACAATCATTATGTCCCCAATCTGACCTTTGGACCCATGATTTGTAAGGCGTTGCGCGATCGATTTAACGATTTATTGATAGACGTGCATTTAATGGTATCACCGGTCGACGCCTTGATTCACTCCTTTGCAGAAGCGGGTGCTTCGCGCATCAGTATTCACCCAGATGCCACCATTCATCTGGATCGCAGTTTGCAAACCATTCGAGACGCCGGTTGTTTGGCAGGTTTGGTTTTAAATCCCGCCACATCACTCGATTGCCTTACGCATTGCCTGCATCGACTTGATTTTGTCTTGATCATGACGGTGAACCCGGGATTTGGGGGGCAAACCCTCATCCCTGAGGTTGTTTCTAAGATTGCCACACTCCATTCACAACACCCTGACTTGCCTATTTGTGTAGATGGAGGCATCTCGATAAAAAACATTCGTTCACTGGCACAAGCGGGTGCCACTGAGTTTGTCGCGGGTGCGTCTATCTTTAACAGCCCCAATTATGCCGATGCCATTTTAAGCATGCGTGAACAACTCAACCATGATTAAAATGCCATGGTTTATTTGTGCATTGTTGTTCAGTACAACCATCCATGCCACCCCAGCACAAACGTACTTAAATAAATTCATGACCTACACACACTGGTGCCAACACCTCCCCACGTACCCTGATCCTAATTTTCTTGCATTCATTGACAAACCCAGCCCGCTGACCCGAAAACTCCGTGAAAAATGGTTATACCAATTGGCTTACAATAAAGATTGGGCGGCCTTTAGTCGATTTTATCGTGGATCAGACGACAGCACATTGCAGTGCTATGCACAAACGGCCGCCTATAATCAAGGACACCATGAAGAAGCGCTCGCACGTGCGAAAAAACTATGGTTGAGCGGCGGTTCGCTCCCGAAATCGTGTGATACGTTATTTGCAACCATGTTAAAAAACAATGAGTTGAATAACACCCTGATTCAAAAACGAATTGCCCTGGCGCTGGAAGCGAACAATCTCTCATTAGCCCGGTATTTGTTAAAACAATACAAACCGGCACGCATTCAAGATGCCGAGCTGTTAACCGGAATTTACCAACACCCCGCACGCGTCGGGCTATTGAAGCCAGGCCCGTTTCAAGGAGAGTTTTATCTGTATGGCCTGAAACGCATGGTTCAAAATGACATGGATGGGGCCGTTGATCTGATGACTGTCGCACACACGCACCACATCATGAACGATGCACAAGAGCAACAATTTCTAGCCCACCTTTCGCTGTTTAAAGCCATGAGAGACCAGCCAGATACTGCACGTTGGTTTGCCAAAGTGAAACCTGCTTTTTACAATGAAACGTTGCTTGAATGGGAGATGCGATTCGCACTCACCCATCATCAGTGGCGAAAAGTGGTGTATTTGATTAGCAAATCAAATAGCAGACGTGAACCCAACAACCAATACTGGATGGCTCGCGCCCTAGAAGCACTGGGCGAAAAGGAAACCGCCAATGTGCTTTACAAACAATTGGCCGCCAAACGCAATTATTATGGATTTTTGGCTAGTTTAAAATTAAAACAAAAACCCAGCTTTGAAAACGAATACACGCCCAATAATCCCGGCACGTTATTACCCTACAAACCCATTACAGATCAAATCAAAGCACTGTATTTGTCACACCAAACCGTGGATGCATCCAGGCTTCTAAACGATTTTGTCAGTGAGCTGCCTAAACATGAAAAAAGCGCCCTAGCCTATTGGGTCGCCAATCATTTGCATTGGCACGGAAAATCCATCTATCTCAGCAGCAATGACGCATTAAACAATCAGCTTAGTTTAAGATTCCCACTGCCATATCAAGACTCAGTCCGGGAATATGCTAAAAATTATCAAATTCGTCCTGCGTTTATTTATGCCGTGATTAGGCAAGAAAGCTCGTTTCAAGAAGGCATTTCGTCTCCTGCCGGCGCCAATGGCTTGATGCAACTGATGCCAGCAACAGCACGCCATATAGCCAAACAAGCCAAGATCCCGTACGCCTCACAAAAGCAATTGTTCACATCACAAAAAAATATTCATATTGGAACGGCCTATCTCCAAACGTTATCAAAACAATTTCGCCAACACCCCATCTTGATGGCAGCCGCGTACAATGCAGGACCACGTCAAGTGAATTATTGGCTTAAAAACCATACTCCTACAGAAATGGACATTTGGATTGAAACGCTGCCTTGGCGTGAAACACGAAACTACTTGAAAAACATCTTAGCATTTTATACTGTGTATCAATATCGTATGAATGAAAAACCCAGCTTAGATGCTTTTATGCGGCCGTTTTAAGTAGCTAAAACGAAGTAAATTCAACACTCAAGGGAGACATGGAATGCCCCAATCAGTCAACGCTGGTGAGATAAGCAACATCAGGCCTATTCATCAATACTACA
>CAMAYA010000148.1 GCA_945862275.1 Legionella genomosp. 1
CCCTCATCCAGCAACTCAACGCCAATCGACGCTTTAGCAATAAACTCTGCGTGACGGGGCAACATCAACAAATGCTTGATCCTGTTTTGAGTCTATTTGAATTGGTGCCCGATTTTAATTTACACGTCATGATAGAAAGCCAAGATTTAAGCCACCTGATGGCAAAAATACTAACAGGGTTGGTTGACGTGTTTAAACAATACAAGCCCGACTTGGTGTTGGTGCACGGCGACACAACCACCACACTGGCCGCCTCTCTCTCCGCTTATTACCATCATATACCTGTGGTTCACGTTGAAGCCGGATTGCGTACAGGCGATATCTACTCCCCATGGCCAGAAGAAGCCAATCGCAAGTTAGCAGGGGCGTTATCTGCATTGCATTTTGCGCCGACCAAGCGCTCTCGTTTAAATCTGCTGCAAGAAGGCGTGAAGCCTGGATTGATCCATGTAACGGGCAATACCGTCATTGATGCATTGCTTGCCATGACGCATAAAATAAATACGAAACCAGGCCTGCAGCAGGCGTTTGAGCAGCAATTCCCTTTTTTAACACCTGATCGCAAAATGATTTTGGTCACCGGACACCGGCGCGAAAATTTTGGCCAAGGATTTGAACGCATTTGCCAAGCGCTTGCCAACATTGCGCGCTGTTATCCAGAGGTTGATATTGTCTATCCAGTACATCTTAACCCTAGTGTTCAACAGCCGGTGAAGTCATTATTGGCGGGCATTGAAAATATTTTCCTTATAGCACCCGTTGACTATCTACCGTTTGTTTATCTCATGAAATCTTCTGATCTTATTCTAACCGATTCAGGCGGAATACAAGAGGAAGCGCCCTCACTAGGCAAGCCTGTATTGGTTATGCGAGACAACACCGAACGCCCCGAAGCGCTCGATGCGGGATGCGTTCAATTGGTGGGTACAGACGTTGAAAAAATAGTTAAGAATGTGGCACGACTACTGACGGACGACGCACTGTATCAACGCATGAGCCATGCCGAAAACCCCTACGGCGATGGGAAGAGCGCCTCACGTATCGTGGAGATTATTTCACAGGTCTTTGAGCCTCGTGGTCAGGATGAGTTTGCTCCAAAACAAGAGAGCGTTGTATGTTAAACGGAGTCAATTAAAGCAATAAATGTTCCAGATGCATGATTAACCCTACTTAAAATGTATTAACTTGGTTTTAGTAGGGTTAATATATACTGCAAGCACTGGGCATTAAAATAATAATGACCTAATTAACTTAGAGATGCCCTTATTCTCAACCACATTTCAATTATGTAGCGCGTCGCAATTGCTTATACAAATCCATGGTTCAACTGTGGATTTGTATAAAATATAGAGCGGCTCGCTAGTGAATGAGACAATAAAAGGGGGCATCATGCCTACCAAATGGCCTGTAATTTCTTCAACAGAGCCGCCTGTGGTGTAATGGTATGATCCCCTTTCGCTTCCCATAACGTAATGGACGCCACACTCACACCGACCCGTTTTGCAAACGCATTTTTAGTGAGTTGCAGCGTGGCCCGTTTTTCTAAAATAGCTTGTCCTGTCAGGCGTTTTGGAAAGGCTATGGGCGTTTGATTCAACTCAACCGGTGTTGGATGGTTTGCTAATTCCGCCGCTGTTTCAAACTCAAATAAATCAGTAAATGCCGCATCATCCAGTCGTTTTCTTCGACCCGATTGCGTTGACGTTACGTCAAACACCGCCTGATTTATATCAATCAACTCTTCAAACTGAACACCGCGTAATTTAAATAGCTGTGCAGGATCGGCATCTAAACGTGAACCCACACCATATAATACGGCGGCCACATGCTTACACATTCTGGCATCATCAGGGCAATCACAGCTTAACGTGAGATCGGGAGATAAGGGGAATAGGCCGCCCTTGGGGTGACATACTACATCCATGACACCACGGGTTAATTGCCCTGACAACAAATCAAGTAATGAACCGATTTGCCCCCTGCAGGTATTTTTAATCGACTGCCACGTTTCTGGCCCCAGTGGCTTCATGTCAATGGTGATATTATATATATAACTGCCGGACACCATGGCCCTCACCTGTCCCTCATTGATTTCAAGATGACAGACTGAGCCATTCCGTACAAAGGTGCGCCCTCTGGGTAGGCGATTAGCCTGATCACAAAATGATTCCATATGCTCACACCAAGCCTTGCCCCAAAATGTGTGCGCAATGGTGCGACCTTGAATTTCAATGGGTTGAATATTGTGACCTTTCTTTTTTAGTTGTTGCATTTTTTTGGCCGCTGCCGCGCGTCGTTTGGCAACAGGAACATAAGGTGACCAGTTCATGCAGTTATCTCCTCATTCATCATTTGATTTATATCCAGCCGAACCAAATCAAGCAGTTGATTATCATTCATTTCGGTCAACAATGACTCCCCACCAACCTGTAAAACATCCGATGCCAACGACAATTTTTCAGTCATCAGCTGATCTATTTTTTCCTCAATGGTGCCTTTGCATATCATTTTATGCACCAGAACATTGCGTTTTTGTCCAATCCGAAAAGCACGATCTGTGGCTTGATTTTCAACAGCCGGATTCCACCAACGGTCAAAATGAATCACATGATTTGCGGCTGTTAAATTAAGTCCCGTCCCGCCTGCTTTCAACGATAACACGAAAAACGGTGGACCTTGCTCATCTTGAAATTGGTCAACCCGTTCTTTTCGTTTTTTAACCGGCGTTCCCCCATGCAATACCAAGCCTTTCGCACCAAAACGCTGTTCTAAAAACGCGGCAATGGGGGCTGTCATTTCTCGGTATTGGGTGAAAATGAGCACTTTTTCTTGTCTCGTTGCAATTTCATCATAAAGATAAGCCAAGCGCTCAAATTTACCACTTCTCTTTTCATGATAATCTTTATCCCCCAGCAACTGCCCTGGATGATTGCAAATTTGCTTAAAGCGTGTCAAATAAGCCAAGACCAACCCTTTGCGTTGAATGCTCGTTTCTGAGGACTCTAATGCACGTTGCATGTCAACGACGGCTTCTGTATACAGTTTTAATTGCTCGTGGGTTAATGCACACCACGCTTTTATTTCGGTCTTATCTGGCAAATCATTAATAATGGATTTATCTGTTTTCAATCGTCGTAGCAGGTAGGGTTGAACCAATTGACGCAACGGGGCGTAAGACGCGTTCTCGTTATTTTCAATTGACTTAATAAATTGTTTAAACCGGCCGCTCGTCCCTAATAAGCCTGGGCAAATAAAATCATACAGCGACCATAAGTCACCTAAGCGATTTTCAATTGGCGTCCCCGTTAATGCAATTTTCGCATGTCCTTGTAGCTTTTTCGCTAATTTAGTTTGTTCTGATGCAGGATTCTTAATCGCTTGCGCTTCATCTAAAATAACCAAGTGCCAACGCGTTTCTGTAAGCCACGACTGGCGTTGCAACATGCCGTAGGTGGTCACGACCAAATCCCATTCATTCAGCACGTATTCAGTGTTTGCAGCAATGCCTTCCAATTCACTACGATTTAACACAGAAGGGTGGAGAAACAAAGCCTTTAGTGAGGGTGCGAAGCGTTCAATTTCAGATTTCCAATTGCCTAACAGGGATGTTGGCAACACCAGGAGGCTGGGTAATTTCGGCTTCTTTTTCTTTTGAATCAACAGCAATGCAATCACCTGAATTGTTTTTCCAAGGCCCATGTCATCCGCAAGGCAGGCGCCCAAGCCTAACTCGGTTAATAAATCCAGCCAATTCACCCCAACCGCCTGATAAGGTCTAAGCGTTGCTTTTAATTCAGAACCCAGTTGTTTGGTTTGAATGGTTTCAGGATGACGAATTTTTTCCAATACAGCACGCAACGACTCACTGGCCTCAACGGTTGACCACTCATGCAACTCGTCTGAGAAATCAGTATCCGCTAAATTACGCCCAACGCCGGCTAATAACCG
>CAMAYA010000149.1 GCA_945862275.1 Legionella genomosp. 1
CGCAATTACACGCAGTGTGATTCGATGTTGATGGGCCACGAATGTTCCGCGCATACGTTTCCCTATATTGAAGTCAAGCACCCAACGGCACAAGTGGAGCATGAAGCGACTACCTCAAAAATCAGCGAAGAGCAGCTATTTTATTGTCAGCAGCGCGGCATCGATACGGAAGATGCAGTTTCCATGATTGTGAGTGGGTTTTGTAAACAGGTATTAAAAGAATTACCGATGGAATTCGCGGTGGAAGCCACCAAGTTATTGGGCATTAGTTTGGAAGGGGCGGTAGGTTAATATGTTAAAAATCAATCAATTAAATGTTGCGATCAATGCGCAACCCATTTTAAATGGAATCAATTTAAACATCGGTGCTGGCGAAGTGCATGCCATCATGGGGCCTAATGGGTCAGGGAAAAGCACGCTATCCAAAGTGTTAGCCGGCCACCCGTCATACGAGGTCACGAGTGGTGATATCTCCTATCTCGGGCAGGATTTACTTCCTCTAACGCCAGTTGCGCGTGCACAAGCCGGTATTTTTATGTCGTTTCAATACCCCTTAGAAATTCCTGGGGTGACGAACATTAGTTTTCTGAAAGCGTCCGTGAATGCCGTGCGCCGCGGTCAGGGTAGACCCTCGATGGATGCAATTGAGTTCTTGAGTTTTATCCGTGCTAAATGTAAATTGTTAGACATGGATGAAAGTTTCTTATACCGAAGCATCAATGAAGGCTTTTCGGGTGGTGAGAAGAAACGCAATGAGATTTTGCAAATGGCAGCCCTTGAGCCTAAATTAGCTATTCTTGATGAGACGGACTCTGGGTTGGATATCGACGCGCTGCGTGTGATTTCAGAAGGCATTAACGCCATGCGTACAAAAGACCGCAGCATTATTCTGGTCACGCACTATCAACGGCTACTCAATTACATTGAACCTGATTTTATTCACGTCTTAGCACACGGTCGCATCATCAAATCCGGTGATAAATCACTGGCATTGGAGCTAGAAGACAAAGGATATAGCTGGTTGGAGGAGATGGAACAGGAATGAGTGAACTCACGGATTTTTACCAAGAACAAGCCGTAGCGGGTCGGTCTGATATCGCCTGGCTTGCCCATCTGCAGAAAGATGCGTTGGCTGATTTAAAGCGGACAGGCTTCCCTATGCGTAAACACGAGGATTGGAAATACACCTCTGTGGAAGGGTTTTTACAGCAACGATTTATGAACGCACGTGCTGATACAGTAAATGCTGACACATCGAGTCAAACAGACTTGCCTATTGCGTGCCATAAAATAGGCATTAACAATGGTGTGGTGGTGGGTGCGGATGCAATCGCGGCATTTTTGCCTCCCGGTGTAGTGGTGTTGCCCTTGACTCAGGCCTTGATCAGTCATCCTGAAAAAATAAAACCTTATCTCGGTCATATTCTAAAACAAGAGCATGGATTTCATGCTTTGAATACGGCGATGTTGCATTCAGGGTTGTTTGTTTATTTGCCGAAGGGCGTCTGCTTAACCGAGCCATTGTTATTGGCTCATTGGCATGATCAACCCCAACACGCGACCCATCTTCGTCATCTGGTGATTGCAGAGCCGGGTAGTTCTGCCTGCATCATTGAAGATTATCAAGGCGCTCCGTCGATTGATTATTTCACCAATGCGATCACCGAAATATTTGCCGCGGCAAATGCAACGGTCACGCATTATAAAATTCAACGTGAAAGTAAAGCCGCTTTCCATATTGGGCATCTTGCTGTCCGGCAGGCATCGGGCAGCCAAGTCAATAGCCATTTGTTTAGTTTTGGTGGAAAGCTTGTGCGAAGTGATGTGACCTTTGCTCTTGAAGCACCGAATGCACAATGTTTTATGAACGGCATTTATGCCCCAACAGACGGCCAACACATGGATCACCACACACGTGTGACGCATGCGGTTGCTGATTGCAGCAGCATTCAAGATTACAAAGGCATTTTATCGGGTCATTCGCGGGCTGTATTTAATGGGCAGGTGATTGTTGCCAAAGATGCGCAACACACGTCTGCCAAACAGCAAAATAAAAATCTATTGTTGTCCGTGGGTGCGGAAATTGACACCAAGCCGCAGTTGGAAATTTTTGCTGATGATGTGGTGTGTACGCATGGCGCGACGGTTGGGCAATTGGATGAGGATGCCTTATTTTACTTGGCAACACGTGGTATTGAGCGAGCTGAGGCGAGCCAATATTTGGTGCGAGCATTTGCTGCAGAAAATATACGCGCAGTCACTGAAGCGCCACTTGCTGAGTGGTTGGGTCAATTATTAGCGAGTCAGATAGGGTGTAGACATGAATAAAGCCGATGCCTTGATAAACACGTTGGATTTGCCTGCCATTCGACGTGATTTCCCTGTGTTGCAACAGACCGTGAATGGTTATCCGCTGGTCTATTTTGACAATGCGGCCACAACGCAAAAGCCGAATGCGGTGATTGATGCGATGACGCATTATTATCAATGTTATAACGCCAATGTGCACCGGGGCGTGCACGCGCTCAGCATGCGTTCAACCGTTCAATTTGAAGCCACGCGAGAAAAAGTGTGCCGTTTTATTCACGCCAATTCCGTGCGCGAGTGTATTTTTGTAGGCGGCACGACTGAGGCGATTAATCTGGTTGCACACAGTTACGCACTGCCACGGCTTTTACCTGGTGATGAAGTTCTGATTACCCACATGGAACATCACGCCAACATAGTGCCTTGGCAAATCGTCTGTCAGAAAACTGGCGCACAATTGCAGGTTGCCCCCATTTCAATTGAGGGCGAGCTGCTGCTTGATGCGTTTGAAAAAAAATTATCCAGCAAAACAAAAATAGTCGCCATTAATTATGCATCCAATGCACTAGGCACCATTAACCCGGTCAAAAAAATGATTGAGATGGCACATGCCGTCGGCGCGGTTGTGTTAGTCGATGGTGCTCAGGCCACGGCCCATGTGCCCATTGATGTGCAAGCATTAGGCTGCGATTTTTATGCTTTTTCGGGTCATAAAATGTATGGCCCAACGGGCATTGGCGTCTTGTGGGGCCGGGAGTCTTTACTGGAAGATATGACGCCTTATCAGGGCGGCGGCGAGATGATCAATTATGTCACCTTTGAAGCCACGGAATACGCGCCATTGCCTTATAAATTTGAAGCCGGTACGCCAAATATTGCAGGCGTCATTGGCTTAGGTGCAGCCCTTGATTATTTATGGTCTCTCGACATGGAGGCGATTGTTGCTTATGAAGCGCATTTGCTGAATTACGCGGCCCATGCTATCCAGGCCGTCAAAGGCTTTAATTTGGTGGGTACCGCACGTGAAAAAGTGCCAATTGTCTCGTTTGTGCATGGCACGATTCATGCCCACGATGTGGCCACTATTTTAGACAGCCAAGGCATTGCGATTCGCAGTGGGCACCATTGTGCCATGCCTTTGATGGATTTTCTTCAAGTGTCGGCGACCAACCGGGTTTCCTTGTCATTTTATAACACCACAGCAGAGATTGATGCGTGTGTGGATGCGTTACAAAAGGCATGCGAGGTGTTTGCGTGATGATGGATTTACGTGAGCTTTACCAAGAAGTCATTATGGATCACAATCGCTCGCCTCGGAATCACCATGAGATGGAACACCCAACTTGCCAAGCGCGAGGGTTTAACCCTTTGTGTGGGGATAAATTGACGGTGTATGTGCAAGTGGCAGATGGCATTGTGCAAGACATTAGTTTTGTTGGTTGTGGATGCGCCATTTCCCAAGCCTCGGCTTCCTTGATGACGGACGCAATGAAAGGCAAAACGGTGATAGAAGCGCATGCATTGTTTGAGCGTTTTCATACGATGCTGACTTCCGATGAAGCACCTGACGAGACATTGACCTTGGATAAAATAACGGTATTGGCCGGTGTCAGGGCATTCCCCGCAC
>CAMAYA010000150.1 GCA_945862275.1 Legionella genomosp. 1
CATGGGATCTTGCATATCCATCAACGGAATATAGGCCGTCCATTGATGATTGTCTTGATGCAATGCAATCCACACCGGGAGCTCTTCGGTTTCAATGTTGATAAACAGCATTTGAAAATGGCCCAGTTGAGCCGCACTCAACCGCTTGAGCTCCGTCATGTGTTTCGGTGCCATGTGGGTACAGGCCACTTGTTCCACTTGAACCGATTGCACGCTTTCGGGATATTGAGATGCAATGACACGCAACACATCCACCCGCTGCAGACGCCAATTCAGCCATTGATCTGGCGATATATTCGCGCCCGACAGGTTTGTGTTCAAACTGGGATAGCCTGGGAGGGCATAATCTAAATAGAACGCCTGCACATGGGACAAGGGATGCCCTTCGATTACATTTCTTAACCACGTTTGATCCAGCAGTGTCCAGCGGAAATCTTGATTTTCTAATATGGCTCGCGGAATCTCTGACCACGTTCGACAAGGGGGTATTAACTGTGACAACAGGCGGTCTTGCAAAACATCATGCATAAACACACGAACCAATATGTTATCTGGAGAGTCACGCATCCAGGCATGCCGTGCAAACAATTGCGTTAGCAAGGCCATGGGTGAAAGAGTCTGGATTTGATCGGTCAAACGTTGCTCGATAGCCGGCGCTACAACGCGGTCGAATTCAGTAGTGTATTGGTGCATTAGCCGTTGCTTCATTGCGACTTTTTCACGCGCACTCATTTGCGATTGGAAGGGACCTCGATCCCACCATTGATACGCGTCCCTTACTTTTTGGTCCGCCGCTGATCCTTTATTGATTAACCACCGGTCTTTCAACGCGCGCTTGATGTCATTGATCAACGGACCATGAATCGATTTCATCAACGTATCACACTTGATTTCCAACCAAAGTTGAGGCAATCGCGTTTTCATTTCCTCTAAAAACACACCATATTGTTCAGGGGAGAAGCACAGTTGCAACCAGTTGACATCTTGAATGGATTGCACCGTGTTCCAAATATCAGCCCCTTTCTCCAATAACAGGTCAACCATATCTTTTCGCCGGCTGCGAATGGCATGCATCAGCACGGTTTCTTGGTTCAGATTTCGATGCTCAATGAGGGCTCCTGCATCCAACAAGGTCCGTACAATGTCGATGTGCCCATTGCGAACAGCATGAATCAAAGCCGTCTCAAGGTTCCGGTCACCATGCTCTTTGTCCGCTCCATGGGTTAATAACATATCTACAATGTCTTTTCGTCCACCGCGAACGGCATGAATCAAAGCGGTCTCATGCTGGCTATCCTCATACTCAAGGGCAGCCCCTTTTTCTAACAACAATTGAATGAGCAATACATGCTCGCCATGAATAGCATGCATCAAGGGCGTTTCCAGTTGATTGTCTACATCATCAACGGTGATACCTGGTTTCGATAATAAAAACCTCACAATATTCAGGCTACCTGCTTTACAGGCTTGAATTAAAAAGGGAATAAGGCTTGTGGCGTCTGGAGGGAGCAACCGACTGAACGCATCCCAATCATCTTGATTGATAGCAGCCGTCATGGGATTACACGATACCGCTTCTTTGGCGATTTGGTTGTACCCCAACACGTCATCTTGTTGTTCTTGTTTGGTATAAATGCGTATGGTTTTCTGCTGGTTATCATAAAAAAACAGGGGATAATCCACGTGCAACCGTTGTTCCAAATCCTGATGGCGATTGCGTGCCGTTTTTCTATTGGATGGGGTGTCTGGATGAATGAAAATACCTAGAATGGATTCCCTTGAAAATTTAGCCAACACCTCGTTATGCCCGTGACTGCGATCTGCTTGATCAACGTATTGTCTAAACACGTGGTAGTCGGTGACGAGATTGCCTCTCACATTGGTCGCATAATGTTCGACTGCATATAGATTGCCAATCCACCCACGGGCACGGGTCACCGCATTGGTTTTAAACATCGCTCGGATATCGCCCAGCTGCTCATCAAACCATAAACCCACACCCCCACCCCCACTGAATAACCCGGTATGCAAATGTTTGGATAAAAACGTTGCTGATTGTTTTTTCGTGTGAGTAAATCGCGCCGGATCCTTTGCTTTTCTTTTGGGACGGTATAGAATGATTTGATTTGAGATCCAACTTGTGTGTTGCCGCCATTTTACGTTCACCCCTCAATTTCGGGCGAGTGGCAAATTGCGTGATCTGTTCTAAAAAACCAGGCCAATTATCAATCATTTTAAACAATGTTTTGTTTGTTTGTATGCGTTGATCCAGATCCACCGTGGCCATCCATTGACCCTGATGGTGCGTATCAAAACTCAACGGACACCCACGATATAACAAGTTGGCGCGTTCAAGATCGCCGGCCACTTGTATGGCCATGTGTTGAAAAGGATAAGTTTGTTTTAAACACTCATAATCTCGTGGTGAAGGCAACCCGTCTCGCCAAATGGTTCGGGCCAATGTCATTTCGTGATCGGTAACCACAAAAGGCACTGAAAACAAAGGGGAAGTGGCCATGCCTGACAAATCATAAGCCATCGTGTCTTCCAGATACGATTTGATTTTATCCCACGTTAAAACACACGACTGGCCATGATCATGAAAAGCTTGGCCTATTTTTTGATGAAAATAGGCATGCACATGCTGGATAAAGTCAGGAGCGTCTGGATCATGGCCCAGTGACGTTTGCAAGTTCACAAAATCAAGAAACAAATCATCCAGCGATTTTTCACTGGCATTCAAATCCGAGATAAACAGCATGACGGGACCCAGACGCGCCTCCATGCAACCCACGTCGCTATCCTCAAATTTCCTCACAAACGCATTGATTTGATTCAAATCCTGACCCACCAGGTCAATGCCATGTTCAATTATTTCGACAATTTGATTGTAGTTCGCAATGGCTTCATCACCATTTCCGTATGCGATGATGTGAAACGCCATGTCATTGGGTGCACGAAGAACATGTTTGTCTTGATCGGGCGCTCGGCCAGCATGACGGGTGGTGTACTTATAAATACGTAAATCATCTTGATGTTCTATGGCATATTTAAAAAAAACGGGATTCATTTTAATGTAGGCCAATGTCTCTAATACCCGAATGGCCATTTTCCGTTGAGCACTATCCTGAGTATGCCCAATAATAAACCGGATAAACGTCGCTATTTTACGGACAGAAGGATCGGTCAAATCAGTCTTTTGTTGAGGAAGTGTTTCTGGATGTCGTCTCACAATGCGGTGCCATTTAAAAGAACGATGATTCCTTATTTTAGCACGTACATCTAAATAAGTACAATTTCAATGGGTCATTATGTAGCGGCCCGACGTCCCGCGGCTTGTTCGGGGCGTCGGAAGGTGAAATAACAGCCGTATCAAACTAATCTTTGATGTTCCAGGTGATTTGCCCGGGTAAGCTTCCCCAATAGCTGCCATTTTTTGCATTGGCAACGAGGTCCAATTCGTTCCATACGTCAGGAGCTCCACCCACTGTGCCCGCACTGAGGAAACAATGTTCTTGGTAGGAATAAAATTTAATGCGCTTATCGCCGCACTGATAACCCAGTTGAACACCTGTGCCGATAGCATCTTGCTTCATGAAAAACACGTCACTTGTCGCGCCACGGGCAATGTTTAAAGGAACCGTCCCTTGATCAAAAAAACCATAGAAAACAGTTTTGTTTCTTAATTGGCAGTCTTGATGGGTGTTATTCACTATCGTGATGCCAAGGTTTTGACAATTTAAAGCGAATATCAAAGGAGATGCGGCAAGGAGTCCGGTACAAGCTAATAATCGTTTCATAAACAGGTCTCATGTACGTCAATTGAAGGATTTAAATTATACGGCATTGACAATAGAAACACAATGATCGACATGATCGACACATAATGCATCAATATCCCACTCTCCTAGCGGATTACCGGACATAT
>CAMAYA010000151.1 GCA_945862275.1 Legionella genomosp. 1
AAGTTTATTATCAAAAAAGGCCCCTACCATTATCCTGACGCCGTCTTTTTTTTGGATGAAGGACTCAGCCTCAGCCTCAGCAGCATCAACACTTAAACGCGATGAGGTGACTCATAATGATAGTGAGTTTCCGGTGAAGAGAGCCGCTATCTCCCCAGCGGATCTCAGTCAGGACTGCTGGGCTTGATAGCCGGGGCCATTCAACCAATGGCCGGATCGAGTAGGAGGGGCCTTGCGGACCCCGTCCTCTCACACCACCGTACATGTTACACCACCTCCTCCAAAATTTCTTCAATAGTGAAGGCTCGTTTCCCATATTTCCTGAGCTGTTTTATGTAAGACTGTAGATTCATATGATTGCCATGCTTCCAAAATTACAAATAGTGTAATTATAAGAACATGATGTATCTATTTTTAGGAGAGCGCAAGCAAAATGTTTGATTCTTTGCGTCACCATGTTTGTATAATTAATCATAATGTAATTATAGCCACATGATAAACTTAAAACACGCGGTGCCAGAATAAGCCAAAAATAATGATCGAGGATAGATGTTGTTCATGCATTTTATTGGGGCAATCCTTTCTTTAGGAAACAAAGCCACGTCACGTTAAAGTGCACCAGCAATACCACAGCCCTTAAACACTGCATCAATCGCCATCAACTGTTCCAACAATGGGCGTATACTCGCCAATGGCCAGCTATTTGGGCCGTCGCTCAACGCTTTCTCGGGATCAGGATGCGTTTCCATGAAAATGCCAGCTATGCCTGCTGCCACTGCAGCGCGCGCCAGGGTGGGGATAAACTCTCGCTGGCCGCCGGATACTGAGCCTTGTCCGCCGGGCAATTGCACGGAATGTGTGGCATCGTATACCACGGGGCACGCGGTTTCTCGCATGATTTTTAATGAACGCATATCGGAGACTAAATTATTGTAACCAAAGCTGGCACCGCGCTCGCAGACCATGATCTGCTCATTACCCATTGCACGTGCTTTGGCTACCACATGGGTCATGTCCCAGGGGGCTAAAAATTGGCCCTTTTTAATGTTTACAGGCTTGTTCATGGAGGCCACGCGCTGGATGAAATTGGTTTGTCGGCATAAAAATGCTGGCGTTTGCAACACATCCACTACGCTGGCCACTTCAGATAACGGGGTGTCTTCATGCACATCCGTCAAAATCGGCACACCAATTTGTGTTTTCACTTTTTCCAGGATCTTCAGCCCTTTTTCAAACCCAGGGCCTCGATAGCTGTCAGCAGATGAACGATTGGCTTTATCAAAGGAGGATTTGTAAATAAAAGGTAGTGATAACGCTTGGCAGATTTCTTTTAGATAACCCGCGGTTTCTATGGCCATTGTTTCGCTTTCAATGACGCATGGGCCTGCTATTAAAAATAAAGGCGAATCAATGCCTACTTCAAATCCACATAATTTCATACTGGTTCCTTTACTGAGTGCCTTTCACGCGCCGCCAGCACAAACTGCTTAAACAATGGATGACTATCCCGCGGAGTAGATGTAAATTCAGGGTGGAATTGACACGCCAAGAACCAAGGATGATCTGCCAATTCAATCATTTCAACCAACGTCCCATCAGCAGAGCGGCCCGCAATGATCATACCATGTTCAACCAGGGCTTCTAAAAAGGCATTGTTCACTTCATATCGATGCCGATGGCGTTCGATGATATCAGCGGCTCCATATACTTCTCGAGCCAAGGTACCCGATTCCAATTTACACATTTGTGCGCCCAAGCGCATGGTGCCACCTAAATCACTGTGCTCATCGCGTAGATGTATGCTGCCATCTCCCGCAGCCCATTCACTGATTAAACCGATGACGGGATGCGGCGTATCTTTGTCAAATTCAGTAGAGTTGGCCTTCGCTAAGCCCAATACATGGCGAGCAAATTCAATGATGGCGGTTTGCAGCCCTAAACAAATCCCTAAAAAAGGCACCTTGTGCTCACGTGCATATTGAATGGCACTTATTTTCCCTTCAATGCCGCGTTCACCAAATCCGCCAGGGATCAAAATGGCATCCATGTTTTCCAAAGGTGCTGTACCATGCGTTTCTATCAAGTTAGCATCAACGTATACAATCTCTACCTTCGTTTGAGTATGAATACCGGCATGAATCAATGCTTCGTTAATGGATTTATACGCGTCACTGCAATCCGTGTACTTTCCAACCAAAGCAATTTTTACTGTCATGGTTTTGATGGCTTGCGCCTCAACCACAGCTTGCCACTCGGACAAATCAGCCGGTTTCAGGGTCAACGCCAGCTTTTTAATGACAATTTCATCCAATCCTTGATCATGCAATATCATGGGTATTTGATAAATACTTTTTGCATCTTGCAGTGAAATCACCCCTTCTTTTTCGACATTGGTAAACAATGCAATTTTAGCGCGATCATGATCGGTCAGGGGTTTTTCAGAACGGCAAATTAAAATATCAGGTTGAATCCCAATGGAGCGCAATTCTTTGACGGAATGTTGTGTCGGCTTGGTTTTTGTTTCACCCGACGTTGCAATGTAAGGCACTAACGTTAAATGAATGAAAACCGTGCGCTGCGCGCCCAGCTCAATGCGCATTTGTCGAATGGCCTCAAGAAACGGCAACGATTCAATGTCCCCCACCGTGCCGCCAATTTCTACCATTGCCACATCAAATCCTTCGGCACCTAATTTAATGCAGCGCTTGATTTCATTGGTGATATGCGGGATAACCTGCACCGTGCCACCTAAATAATCCCCTCGACGCTCTTTTCTAATCACGTTTTCATAGATTTTTCCAGAGGTGAAATTATTCAGGCGAGTCATCGTTGTGCGCACAAAACGCTCGTAATGACCCAAATCAAGATCTGTTTCGGCGCCATCTTGCGTCACAAACACCTCTCCGTGTTGAAACGGACTCATCGTGCCTGGATCAACATTGATATAAGGGTCTAATTTAATCAGCGTAACCCGAAGGCCGCGCGCTTCCAATATGGCCGCGAGTGATGCGGCAGTTATTCCCTTGCCTAATGAAGAAACCACACCTCCTGTGATAAATATATAATTGGTCATAGCTGCTCCAAACTAAATTTGTTGTAAAATACTTTGCATGGCCAATGCACAATTCGCGGCATCAACCCCTTTGTGTCCATGACTCCCACCCAATCGATCCCAGGCTTGTTCGTCATTTTCTGTGGTTAACACGCCAAAAATAACCGGCGTTTCATATTCAAGGGCTACATGCTGACAACCATCACTGACCTGCTGACACACGTAGTCATAATGGGTTGTTTCCCCACGAATGACTGCACCCAACGCAATAATAGCGGCATGCTTATTTTTTTTAGCCAATCGTTTCGCAATGAATGGAATTTCTACAGCACCAGGCACCTCTACCACCGTGATGTCTTCCTTGCGAATACCCTGAACGGTCAAGCGTTCAATAGCACCCACTAAAAGCGCCTGGGTCACGTCATGATTAAATTGACTGACAATGATGGCAATGGGAAAAGAAGCCACCTGTTTGCCCTCCATTGGTTTGATATGCACCACGCTTATTCTCCTGCAAACAACATTTATTTAACCGTCAAAAAATGACCCAGCTTTTCTTGCTTGGTCCTTAAGTACGTTTGATTTTCCGGGGTTGTATTCACCAACAGTGGAACGCGCTCGGTGACCTGTATGCCATATTGAGCCATAGCATCCACTTTATGAGGGTTATTCGTTAAGAGTCGAACCCTATCAATTCCCATCTGTTTTAATATTTGAAACGCGACCGCATAATTACGGCTATCAACCGGCAACCCCAACTCCACATTCGCATCAACCGTATCATACCCCTTTTCTTGCAGAGCATACGCTTTTAATTTATTGGTTAAACCAATGCCACGCCCTTCTTG
>CAMAYA010000152.1 GCA_945862275.1 Legionella genomosp. 1
AGGCTTCTTCAAAAGCCTCTCGCTGAGCACCTTCCTCTAAAGACTCACCATTTTCTAAAAAGCCAGCAGGATAAGTCCATAAACCCAACTGGGGTTCAATAGCACGCTTGCATAATAAAAATTTATCTTCAAACGTTGTCACTGCACCAACAATAATTTTGGGGTTTTCGTAATGAACAGTTTGACAGTAATTACAAACTTTTCTGACCCTTGTGTCATTCTGCGGGGTTGAAAAAACGATTGATTGACGCCCACATTGACTGCAAAAATCGGTGTGTGAACTGTGCTCTTTTGTCATTTAAATTCAACCTTACAGTAGCCATTTTTTTAAATCGATATGTCGCAAAAATTTTATACAATCGATTCATCAGCGGTTTTAAAACGGGTAGAGATGCAATTTTAGCAAGATAACGCCAACCTCGTAACTCTTTCCAAATAATAATAAATAACCAATATACCGACCAAACTCAACCAACCGTGTCTTTGATGGCTCCAATGCCAGTGCAAATTTTCCCAGTCGTTTACGAAGCACATCCTGAAAGCGCAATGCATCAGAACGATATTGAAAACAGACCACAAAGTCATCAGTGTATCTTACTAAATAGGCCTCACCTCTTAGTCGTGGTTTGACTACCTTCTCGAACCAAAGGTCGAGGACATAGTGCATATAGACGTTACTTAATAAAACACTAACTGATCCACCTTGTGGCGTCCCAACTTCACTCGTTTTCATCTCACCATCTTCCAAGACGCCTGCTTTTAACCATCGCTGTATCAGGTTAATTATCCTTGGATCTCCGACTCGATGTTTGACAAATTGTAGTAACCATCCGTGATCTAAACTACCAAAGAAATTCTTCAGGTCGGCCTCATATACCCATCCTACCTTCTTGCCCGAGATGATTTCATTCAAAGTTGAAAGTGCATGGTGAGCACTGAGTTTTGGCCTGCCTCCAAACGAACATGCCAGAAAGTCTTGCTCATAAATGGCCGATAAAACTTCTGACACGCTTCGCTGCAATGCTTTGTCGCCTGTACAAGGAACGCCCAACGGTCGCTTCTCTGTTTTACCTGGTTTAGGTATCCAGACACGCCTGACCGGTGGAGCCTTGTATCCTTGACGATGTACTGCTTGGAGCATGAGCTTAACCCAATCCTGAAACGTTTCTCTTGCTTCACTTACACTGATGCCATCCACGCCTGCTGCACTGCGTAATGGGATGTGTTTCAGGTTATCCCATATTCGTTCAGCCGTTATGTGATGGCATAGCGATGTAAATTGCAAATTCGTATCACACCGAGCTTTTGCTGCTATTTCTTCTAGTTTCGTTCCCATGATTGAGTTTATCCTCACATTGAATTAAGGCTCATAATCTCTCATTGTATAGAGCTCATGTTTCTCTAGACGAATTCAAATACCGCTGGTCGCTTCCCCATGTAATAGGCTCTCCCTATCTCGAAGTACTATCAACCAGTCTGACTTCCGATAAATCGTCAGGTCATTCTTGCTGTTGAGGCTTGTCTGACCCTACAAGCTCCGCTTGAATTTACCGGATATCCCTTGTTCCCATAGGAGCCTTTGATAACATGCTGTAGGTCCGAACCCCGGAAGCACTTTCTTATTCTTGCCAGTACTGACTAAGAAAATATTGCCTTCCCTATAGAGAGATTAGGTCAGCTACTTCACAACACGTTCGATTTCGGGGCTATATCCTCTTCATCTTTCGATTCCGGCCTGCTATCTTCCTGTCTACGCTTCGTCGTTTACGTTACCGTAAACCACGCAAGACTCGGTACTTGGTTGCTGGCTAGGCTTTACCATGGTAGTTATTTCAAACTACAGTCCCCTATGAACTTGCAAGGCGCAACTCCCACAGATCCGTACGTGCGCACATTAGCGCATACGGCTCCTCGGTATGAACGTTTTGCTACGCTAGACAAACCGAGTGTACTGCTTTAGCTGGTTTAATTGGATACCGTTTCAGCAGTTTTGTGATAGGTCGATGCATATTATCTTTACACCATGTATGTACTGCTTTTATGGCGCGTGCAAGTCGACTTTTTGGCCCAGTAGTGCGTGAAGCCAAGAAAATCAAACACCTTGACCTCTCTTTCTGCGCCACCTGTCGAGTCTTTTTGACCTCGTGGGCGTAGAAAATCCACCAGCTTGGTTTTATCCGGATGCACCCGTAACCCAAAACGCGCAAAGCGTTTTGGCAGAGTGCTGAGTACACGACGGGCGTCTGTTCTTGCTCGATCAAGCAAGGCTACCGCTTTTTCCGTTGCAATTTCTGAAAGCGAATAGACTAGAATTGTTCATCACAGGTTAAATCGGAAAACTCTTCATCGTGTTTAAGAATGGCAAGCTCTTCTGGTGCATAACAGACGTGCTCTTTGATAGTGATATCCACTTTGATTTCTTTTGGGGTGGCGTGAGCGGGAAGAGGCCCTTCATAAGAGAGATAAAAAGTATGGCAATTTTGATGTGTAGCGGATTAACTTTCGTAATCAATAGGTCGTGGGTTCGATTCCTCTCAACGGCACTAGTAAAATTAAGTAGTTACATTTATCTGCAACATATGTATGTCCGCTGAGGGACGCTTGCGGGACAGTTTTACGGGCTTGCAGCATAAGTTTGTCCAAAATAAATCCGACCATCGGTTACGAAAGCTTTTGCGACAGAACCAATTGGAAGGTATCACTCGATTTGCGCCTTGATGCTATTGTAAACTCTATCTAAAGATAAATCGCGCGTTCAAAACAGGATCTACAATGAATCACTTGATCGACATTTCATTGCTAAAACATAACCGTGATTATGCTCTTCTTTATAGCGGGCAATTTCTTTCATTCATTGGAACCATGATCACAAGCGTTGTTCTACCTTATCAAATTTATCATTTGACTCAATCCACACTCATGGTTGGATTGTTAAGTTTAGTGCAACTATTGCCATTATTGATTACAGCGTTATTAGGCGGCGTGTGTGCCGATCGGTACAACAGACGCAAATTGATGATACTCAGCGAGTGCTTTCTGATGCTGGGATGTGTAATGCTTGTTTTAAACGCTTACCAATCGAATCCTAATGTAACGGTCGTTTTTGTCATTGCAGCCATCATGTCCGCTATTATTGGATTGCACCGACCTGCTATGGATAGCATGACACAACAATTAGTAAAGCCGGAGGATTACAAAGCGGTTGGAACGCTCTCCAGTTTCAAATTTAGTTTTTGCATGATTGCGGGGCCTGCGATTGCAGGCTTGCTGATAGCTTATTGTGGAATATCGGTTACTTATCTGATTGATTTGTTCACTTTTATGATTTCATTAACAAGCTTAAGCCTGATCCGTCGCGCTCAACCATCCATGGTTGCCAATCATCCATCTGTCATGTGCGCATTAAAGCAAGGCATACAATTTGCATGGAGCCGGCAGGAGCTCATGGGAAGCTATGCCGTGGATTTTATTGCCATGATTTTTGCCATTCCTACTGCATTGTTTCCCGCTATGGCTCAGTCCTTTGGCGGCGTGAAAACATTAGGCTTTTTGTATGCAGCACCTGCTGTGGGTTCTTTACTGATTTCTTTTTTTAGCGGCTGGACAGTCAACATTAAGCGAGATGGAAAAGCCATTGCAATCGCCGCGAGCCTTTGGGGGCTCTCCATGATTGGTTTCGGATTGTCGTCAGCCCTTTGGCCCGCCTTGTTGTTCCTTGCTCTCTCCGGCGCATTTGATTCAGTCAGCGGAATTTTTAGAAGCACATTATGGAACAGTACGATTCCACATGATTACCGTGGTCGTTTAGCCGGCATTGAAATGCTGAGTTATTTAGGCGGTCCAAAATTAGGAGATGCCAGGGCCGGCGCCATTGCATCGTGTTTTGGTATAAC
>CAMAYA010000153.1 GCA_945862275.1 Legionella genomosp. 1
CAAAAAAACGACAGCATTGCTCCTGCACATCCTCGAGATGCTCGCCGGCCAACTCCTCCTCAGCCCATCGTCGAAAAGCTTGCTCCAAGCGAGTTGTTGTAAATTGTGCACCTTCAAGCGATAGAACGTCCGCGTCAAGGATCAAATCAAGTTCCAACCCGTTATAGCGATCGACCAATTGCTGATGCATCGGACGGAAACCGTCTACCAAGCGCTCGGATAATTGCCCAGGTCTCAACGCCAACGCGATTTCCAATTCATCAACACACGCCACAACCCTTGAAAAGAGGTCTCGAAATGTCCTCAATTTTTCTTGAATAACATGTGCGCTAGAGCTTTTGAGATCCGACAATTCATTTAAAATATCGGTCTGCAAAGCAAATAAGGGCTGAAAATAATCAAGATATAGTCTATTGTTGAATAGCGGCAACGATGGCGCATCCATGTCTGCGCGCACGGGCGGCGCATCAGTGGCGTACGCATCCACTTTTGTTTTAATAGAAGCCAAGTAACTCGGCAATAACAAGCCCAATTGAGTCAAAAAAGTATAATTCATCTGGCTTAGTTGCGTCACGCCACACCCTGTGAGCTCACCCATTTGATGCGCTTTATTTAAATATATTTGTCCCGCTTCATTCGTAACATAAGACAATGCCATCGCTTTCAAGGGCATGAGTTCAGCTAATTCTTGACGAAATAAATCGTGAAAATCAGCATCGAGATGGGTCAGCAGATAAAGCGCCTGATATAAGTGATGTTGTACGCTTGATACATCACTCCAAATGCCGCGCAAACCCAGCTCCCGCTTCTCATCAACAATGAGTGCTATCTGTTCTACATGATAAAGCGCATTGACGATTTTTTTCATTTGCGAGATCGGTGCTGGATCAATCGCCCATTTCCCCGCATCAAAAGGCAAGCCATTTGGATTAAAATCTGCAGACAATAAACGAGCTACTTCAGGGCTGAACTCTGGCCCGGAAAGTCGCACCATGACTTGCATGACGCCTAAGTGGTTCGCTTGAATACTCTCATGAACTGTCGGCATGTGGTTTCTCATTTGTTCTTCAATGCCCCATTGTACATGATTAAACTTGACTGTTCAATTAAAAACTATATATGGCGTTACGAGAATGCGGTTAAATTCATAAAAACACATGTGTCATCCGGTGTTTTAGTAAAAGCAAACACAGCACTCAGCAGGCCCAGCTGAGCCATGCATGCGCGAATACTAGCGCCCAATTGTCTCGGCAATAGATAAGGTTCAAACATTATTGGCATATTTGACGCCATTTTTTCAGCGACAAGACTTGCTCCAAAACAAGTCACGCGAATAGCATATTGAGCGATGATTTTCTTTTGAAAAATTCCGAGCCCACTCGGCCACGATGCGCCAGGGGTTAACACAATAGAATCGCCCGCATCCCCATGCAACGGCTGGTAAACCACACCATATTGGGAATATGTCTTTAAAAAAGCTTGGATATCATTCGCATCACTGGAGCACAGCGTGGTTGGAATGCTCATCCCGCAATCGCTCGCACATTTCAATTGCAACGGTTTAAAATGGGCCCGACTCACCGCATCCGGCGAATTGACCCACCCTCCATATTGTTTGCCCAACTCTGTTTTCATTAAACAGTTCATGTTTATCCATTACAAGCATTAACATCTAGAAACAAATATTAACACTTGGTCGACAAATATGGAACGCATTAAAAAAAAGATACATTATTGGTAATTTGGTATATATTTGAATATTAAAAAATGGTATCCTTGGGGTCATGAATACCCCCCATAAAAGTCGTTATCTCGAATTTACGCATCGGCTTGTTTCCTCCATGAAACAAGCCGGATTCACTGACACGCGCTCGCCTAGCGGAATATCAGTCAAAACCTTAGCCGAAACCATGCATGTGTCCGAACAAATTTGTCGTCGCTACCTCCGTGGTGACGCATTGCCTGATTATGAAAAAATTGTAACGATCGCGCGTTTTTTATCGGTTTCTCCAGGCTGGCTACTGTTTGGAAATCAACCCCATGCCGACGATCACACCATTCATATGGATGCATCGCTCCTTCATTATATGCTGGAACGAAGCCACACCTTCTACATGATGCAAGCGCCAGAGCAGGCGCATGACTTCCCTGATTTTGTATTGGCCCTGATCAACGACATCAGCGCCATTGATGCTCATCATGACACCCTCAAACAAATCATAGACCTAGCCGTGAGTTCTATTTCTTCGTTCGAAGAAAGAAAAATAAAGAACGTAAACCAAAGCGCATCATCACTGTAAACGGATGTAAAGAATGGATGTCATGAATACCGCCTGCACGCCTCACCCTCAAGCACTGCATATCCTGTTTAAACACAAACGAAAGGTCTTAAACGTATTTAGCGATGTAATTGGCATTAATGAGATTGATCACATCTCCATCGCTTGCATAACCCACTCAAACGAAGTGATATTTCTATCCCATACACCATCCATTGAATACCGTTTAATGGCTTCTAATCTGTTGCCCTACGATTTGCTGCTTACCCCGCATTTTTATACGAATGATCATTCAAAATTATGGTCCGAACTCTATCACCCAGAAAAATACGTTGAATTGCACGCCATCAAACAAGCGAAAGAACGTTTTACAGCTGGTTTTTCAATCCCTATCAAATGGCATGGGATTCACTTGGTTTATTCTTTTGCTACAAAAGCACCACGGGCCCATTCCGACTTGCTTTTAACACGTCAGGATGAACTCATCAACATTGGGCATTATTGCTTTAACAAACTATCCGATCTCGTGCTACCCCACACGCAGAGCCAAGAACGTACCCGCCAACACTTAACCTTGGTGGTCAATAACACGAGGAGTATTCACCATGCGGCATCCACATAAAATCATGCTAGCCGGTTTAATGGGAAATTTAATCGAGGCATTTGATATGGCCATGTGTGGCTTATTGTCTGTTTTTCTGGCGAAATATTTAACTCGAGATACCCACGACAGCGTCCTCATCATCTTGGCGGCATTTTTTGTCAGCTTTTTAGCCAGACCAATCGGCGCGGTGATATTAGGTCTTTGCTCTGATGTTTATGGACGAAAAAAAACATTGGCCGCCTCCATTCTTGTCATGGGGTTATCGACGGCCATGATTGGTTTGATTCCCTCATATCAAGTGATTGGTCTATGGGCACTCTTCTGCTTGCTGGCATTGCGCACCATTCAAAGCCTTTCATGCGGCGCCGAGTATTTAAACTCAGCGTCCTTTCTCGTGGAGTCACTCGATCCGAAAGCATCAGGGTATTCTGGCAGTTGGGCCTCCTTTGGAGCCACGGCAGGCACACTTCTTGCCTCTCTTTTACTGTTCTTGATGATGCGGACGGTGGAAACCAACCCAGCGATAGAATGGGTTTTGTGGCGAGCACCGTTTGCTTTTGCTTTATTAGGCTCCTTCATCGGTTTGTACGTTCGATTTTCAATCCCTGAAAGCAAAGCGTATGTCCTTCATTATGCTACACAGGATAAACCTCTTTTTTCTGAGGTATTAAACGAGTCATTCAAACACATGTTGGCAAATAAGACCCCTGCGCTTTGCGTGTTCTTATTAAGCAGCCTTGGGGTAGCCTTTACATGTTTAATCTATTTATTTCCCTCCATGCAAATGCATGTTGACCATCAATTTACGTTCACGCAAATTCTCACATCCAATATTGTGTCCCTCACAGCGATGCTCAGTGGGCTTCCATTCATGGGGAGGTTATCAGACCGCTTAAACCGAATCGATTTAATCCGTTACGCAGCACTGACCCTGCTCATCTTACTTTGCCCATTTCTTTACATCCTTCACACCGGCACATTTCAAGCGCTTCTCACAATACAAGCCATGA
>CAMAYA010000154.1 GCA_945862275.1 Legionella genomosp. 1
ACATGCACAGCTTCTGCAATCAGTGGTTCAATATGGGTTGGTGCTGCTGCATTACGGGTGATTAACGATTTCAAACGCGTGAGTCCTGCGGCTGGATTGTTGGCGTGCAGAGTCGCCGCCCCTCCTTCGTGCCCCGTGTTCCAGGCATCGAGTAAATCCAGCGCTTCCGCACCGCGAACCTCACCCACTAGAATTCGATCAGGACGCATGCGCAGCGTGGTTTTGAGCAACATCGTCATCGACACATCCAGTGTCGTGTGATACTGCACACAATTTTCAGCCGCACACTGGATTTCGCCGGTGTCTTCAATAATGAAAATGCGCTCGCTGGGATCAAGGAGCACCATTTCATTGATGATGGAATTCACCAGTGTCGTCTTGCCTGAACCCGTGCCACCGATGATGAGCATATTACGATGCGCGGCAGTGGCCACCTTGATGGCCTCGCACTGCACTGGCGTCATAATCCCATGCTCGACATACGAATCCAGCGTAAAAATGGCAATCGCTTTTTTACGAATGGCAAACGTTGGCGCATGAACCACCGGCGGCAACTGACCTGCAAAACGCGAACCATCCAGTGGCAATTCACCCTCTAGCGTTGGATTAAATCGCGTGACTTCCTTGCCATGAAAACCGGCAATGGTTTTAATCACAGCTTCAGCTCGGCTGGCCGACATCGTGCCAATGCAGCGCATTTTTTCACCCAACCGCTCCTGCCACAGCTTGCCATCGGCATTCAGCATGATTTCAACTGTTTTTGGATCGGCCAGTGCCAGTTCAATCACAGGACCTAGATCACGGCGCAGTTTCTCCTTTGCCCGTGACTTCACCGAATCGTTTTCTTTTTCAAAAGTACTCATGTTTATGCGCCTGTTTTACCATCATTAATGCGTTATGTGATGCGGTTTTTCTTTTGTTTTATACGCACGAAACGTGTCTGTTAATGTCAAATCGGATTCAGCACCCGCATCGATTAACAGCTCTTTTTCGGCTTTCACCTTCATGTAAATTTCCTCCCTGTGCACCGAAACATCTGCTGGTGCATCAATCCCTAACCTGACTTGCGTCCCCTTGACGCCTAGGATGGTGCAGAACGTGTTGTCGCCAATGACCAGGCGCTCGCCAATACGTCGTGTTAAAATAAGCATGGTTTTCTTTCCTTCTTAATGGTTAATGAAATGGGTAATTATGTTGTACTGCGATTTCGAACTGTAAAAATTCACACGCCATTTTGGCGTTGTATGATGCCTCTCGCAGCTCGCCGTTAAGTGTCTCTTGATAGGCATTACCGAGATGATAAGCACACTCCGACAGCAGGATTAATAGCTCTTCTTGACTGAACGTTCGCAAGCTTACAATCGGCATGATGGTGCTCCAACGTGTTGTTTAAGCGCACTTAAAGCCGCGAATGCCACGCTGGGCGTTTTGGTTTTTTCCACAAACAGAGGGCCCGGCGTTTCAGGTAGCGTGTGACCTAAGCGTGCTAGGTGGCATACTTTGGCGTACATGGTTTTAAACAGCACGTAGGCTTTCCTCTCGTTATCCATTTCAAAAAAACTCGCGCCTAATTGTTTAGCCGTGAATTTAACCGCCACATGAGGTCTGTTTTTATTAGAAAGACCTCTTATTTGCTGGTAGGCTTCAGCAACGGAGGGCAATTCCAATGAGTCGTAATACGCCAGACACAGCTTGCGAAATTGCAATGCATTCGGTGGGAATTCAACAAATTTGCCATTGTCCCCGCCGCAGCGCAGTGTCTCTATGCCATTTTCAAGAGAGCGTGGCGTCAGGTCTTTTAAGACTTCAAACCAAGCGCCAGAGTCTTGTGAACCAAACTTACTGATGAACAAGTTGCTGTAAAGTGCAATCATTGAGATCCAGAGCGCACAAATATTCGCAGTCGATAATAATGTCGGTCTGTCGTTTGTTGGCTTCATCGATGATTCGCTGGTTTTGTGCGATGGAATCAGCGACAGTGGGCTTTCTACTAGGGCTTTGATGTGTCGAACGTTGCTCATGATGATTGGTCCTTGCGTTGTGTTGTGTAGAGGTGGTGGTTATTGTTTTTTCTGCATCACGGCTGTGATCGCGCTCAAGCCAGTTGATGAAAATGGGGTTAAAATCCGCCCAACGAGTAGAGGACGCCAAGTTGTACATGACGAAACGCTTGATTTCTAAATCGCTTGTCACCTTCACGAGTCCCTTGGCTCGAGCCAGCTCAATGGTTTCTTGGTTGGGATAAAAGTCACGGTCAATGGGTTGTCGCAAATCAGCAAATGATTCCACGTCTAAGTTTGTTAGTTTGTTTGTTTTGTTTTTGATTTTGATCTTTGCGCTCGCACATGCGCCTACGTTGGTCGCCTCAATCGTCTCTAGCGTGTTAACTTCTGTGTGGACTTCTGTGGGTTCTTCCGTGTTTAGAAGCTCTTCAAAAAAGGCCTCCGAGTCAGTGTTTGTAAGGGTTGCGGCTGTGTTTGAAACCCTGTCTGACACTGTGTTAACTTCAGGTAATTCAACGTAAGCTTTGTAAATATCAGGCAGTGTTGGAAAAGTGATTTTCAGTGACTGACCAACGCTTGACAACTGGAAGTGATCGCCGCATTGCGTCTGAATCGTATTTAAATAATTTCTTACCGCCTGTTTTGTTGGCGTACCTGAGTCTTTGCGACCAGGGGCTGCCGCGACGGTTAAACAGGCCGCGAGGTCGCGGTAATTGATTTTTTCAACCCGTCCTGTGGATAAGTCGGCTTTAGTGATGAGTGCGTTGACCAATATTCTGGGGGCGTGAGGAAGGCCGTTAAAACAGCCCTCAATCACAGTTCTTGCATGGTTGTACTGATGTAGTGTGTTCACAAAAAACCTCTCATCTTTTTAAAAAAACCGGCCTATCACGCACAGTCCTTACTAAAATTTATATGCCAAATTACCTGTAACCAAGGCTGCTCGTTGGATTCCGAAATGATGAATATCAGCCTCTCTACTACCAAAGACAGAGAGCTCTAACGCGGTTGTGAAATGTTTGTTGAAGTCATGGCTCGCACCCAATCCAAACACCGGAACAATCGCACTATCAGAATCACTGAACAACGAGACTTGGTTATATTTTGCATCGATATCAGCATACGATTGAGCCACGCCGACCAAGCCATAAAGGTTGGTCGTGTTAGCGTCAGAGAGAGGTAAATAGCCTTTTGCGACAAGGCTTAATGCGTTTAATTTGTAATCGATGGATACGTTTTGAAAATCATTTGATTGGTAGGTGGTTTTGTAAAACGATGAATACGCACCTTCGAGGCCAAAATAGCGATTAAAATTGTAGCCTGCGAATGCCCTGGCACCGAGCCCGCTATCGCTCACCATTTGAGCGTCAGAGACGGGTTCCATACCACTTAACCCGGCACCACCGCCAATATATGCACCGGGGGATGCTGCGTTTGCTATGCTACTGGTGGCGATAAGCAGTACGGCGGTTGATAATAGTGTGCTTACAGATTTATTCATTTTATTTCCTAATTTATATGTTGGTATGAACTTTTTCATGGCTCTAATTATTCTTGGCTTTTTTCTATTACACCGAGTAATACCAATACTGGCCTTTTATAAAAAAACCACAAAACAGACATGAATCATATCAATATTCTTTGTTTCACTCAATAAATTGACATGAAATATATCAAAAAAATATCGAGGCGTAGAGGTGGTGCGTAGAAAATGTTTGTTTTTTAAGCGACAAGATATATTTAACGACGATGGTCTTTGCAATGAGAGAGGGGTTTGATTTTGACACCCGCGCTTGAGGGTCGATCTAGATCATGAGCGTTGCGGATAATGTCGCTCACAGAGCGATTACTGTTTAATGATAACGTGGAAGTGGTTGATTT
>CAMAYA010000155.1 GCA_945862275.1 Legionella genomosp. 1
ACTGATCTAAACCGGCTTTATTTGGAACAAGGCATGCTCCAAGTTAAAATCATGGGCCGAGGACACACTTGGCTGGATACCGGCACGCATGAATCTCTGCTAGAAGCAGGCCTCTTTGTCAGTACGGTACAAAAACGCCAGGGTTTGAAAGTAGCGTGCTTGGAAGAAATTGCTTATAGACAAGGATGGATTGATGCCGAACAATTAGAAAAACTGGCGATCCCATTAAACAAAAATGAGTACGGGCGTTATCTGCTCGATCTTATTCACGAAAAGGTTTTTTAATGAAAGCCACGCCATTAGCGATTCCCGATGTAGTCTTGTTAGAACCCAAGGTATTTAAAGATGACCGAGGTTTTTTCTTTGAAAGCTTTAATCAACGTGTGTTTGAGGACGCCATTGGCCTTCCTCTTCATTTTGTTCAAGACAATCACTCGCGATCCACCAAAAACGTCATTCGTGGCCTGCACTATCAAATAAAACAACCCCAAGGAAAGCTCGTTCGCGTCATTTCCGGTGAAATTTTTGATGTTGCCGTTGATCTTCGCAAATCATCACCCACCTTTGGTCAATGGGTAGGCGAAAGACTCTCAGCAGAGAACGCCAAACAACTTTGGGTCCCTGCGGGATTTGCACATGGCTTTGCAGTGCTTTCTGCGCACGCTGAACTACTCTACAAAACCACGGATTATTGGGCGCCTCAATATGAGTGCTGCATCGCATGGAATGATCCTGATCTTAAGATTCAATGGCCCACTCAAGGTGAGGTGCACTTATCAACCAAAGACCAGCAAGGCGTCTTACTAAAAAATGCAGCGGTATTTAAATCATGAATACATTTCTTATCACTCCGCGCGAAATGGGCGGCAGCTTGTGGCGTAATCGTGAATTAATATATGCGCTCATCAAACGCGAAGTATCTAGCCGTTATCGTGGCTCCGCATTGGGATTTTTTTGGTCTTTTTTTAATCCAGTATGCATGCTAATGATTTACACATTTGTCTTTAGTGTGGTGTTTAAAGCGCGCTGGGGTTCCGGCAGTGACTCAAAAGCAGAATTTGCTTTGGTGCTCTTTGCAGGCCTAATCGTGTTTAATTTATTTTCTGAGTGTATTAATCGAGCGCCAAGCATTATTCTGGCGAATGTGAATTACGTCAAAAAAGTCGTTTTCCCATTGGAAATCCTCCCTTGGGTGACGTTAGGCACTGCATTTTTTCAGGCCAGCATGAGTTTTGGCGTCTGGTTGCTGTTTTACCTAGTGATATTCGGTATACCACATGCTACATTGGTCTTGCTTCCGGTTGTGCTCCTCCCCTTATTATTTCTGACCATGGGGTTCTGCTGGTTTCTTGCATCGCTGGGCGTGTATCTGAGAGATATAGGACAAATGATGAGTATCATCACCACCGTCTTGATGTTCCTATCCCCTATTTTTTACCCGGTCTCATCATTGCCTGTTGAGTATCGGCATTTCTTACTATTAAACCCACTCACGCCCGCTATCGAAGGTGTACGAGATGTATTGTTTTGGGGGAGCTTACCGAGCATAGCGATGTATGGGATTTATTTAACTATATCGATCATTTTTTCTTGGGCAGGGTTTGTCTGGTTCCAGAAATCGAGAAAAGGATTTGCTGATGTCCTCTGAAATCGCCATCAAAGTCAGTCATCTCAGCAAGTGTTATCAGATTTATGACAAGCCCCGAGATCGCTTATTACAAATGTTATCCAGAGGTCGCAAACAATATTACCGCGAATTTTGGGCCCTCAACGACGTGTCATTTGAGGTTAAAAAAGGTGAGACCGTCGGCATCATTGGACGTAACGGCGGTGGGAAATCAACCTTATTGCAAATGATTTGCGGCACGCTTAACCCAACCAGCGGGCATGTCAAAACACAAGGCCGAATCGCTGCATTGCTAGAGCTCGGTTCAGGCTTTAATCCCGAGTTTACAGGACGTGAGAACGTATACATGAATGCCTCAATACTGGGGTTAAGCCACGAAAAAATCGATGCGCGCTTCAATGATATTGCCGCCTTTGCTGACATTGGTGATTTTATAGAACAACCCGTGAAGACATATTCAAGTGGCATGATGGTGCGCTTAGCATTCGCCGTCATTGCGCATGTGAATGCCGATATTTTGGTCATAGATGAGGCGTTGGCTGTTGGGGATGCCTTTTTCACACAAAAATGCATGCGTTTTTTACGTGCGTTCATGAAAACCGGCACAGTTCTCTTTGTCAGCCATGATACCGCCAGCATCAAAAATTTATGCAATCATGCAATCTGGTTTGAAAAGGGACGTATGATGCAAGCAGGGGCGCCTAAAGATATCTGCGAGCGCTACCTAGAAGCTTTTTATGAGGCAGTACAAGGGGAAAGCAGCACAACTCAACTCAGAATACCGAAAATAATAAAAAAAGCGCCCCCGATTCAAGATCAACGCCGAAACGTTCTGAATCATAGTAACTTGCGAAATGATTTACAAATATTTGCATTTAATCCCGACGCACCATCCTTTGGCAAAGGTGGAGCACGGATTAAAACAGCCCAACTGCTGGATAAAAATAATGCTCCATTGGCCTGGGCTGTTGGAGGAGAACAAGTGAAGCTGCGCATCACGGCCCAGACCCATCAAGCGTTGAATGGGCCTATCATCGGATTTTCAATCAAAGATCGTTTAGGGCAAGAACTGTTTGGAGACAACACCTTCTTAACATACCACGACCAATTCATTGCGTGTCCATCAGGAAACAAGATACAAGCAGAATTTGTTTTTTATATGCCAAGACTCCCTTCTGGTGAATACAGCATTGGTGTAGCCATTGCCGATGGAACCCAAGATGATCACATTCAACACCATTGGATGCATGATGCTGTTTTATTTAAATCAGAATCAAGCAGTGTCTCGTCAGGCTTGGTTGGCATTCCAATGCAAGACATCACATTACAAGTCATATCTTAGAAAAGGTGAATAACACATGGCTCATCAAGAACAAATGGATTTCTGTCAATTAGTCAAACAAAAACTGCCTCAATTTTTTACTAATCGATTGGTGATTGATATTGGATCCTTAGACGTCAATGGCAATAATCAAGATTTATTTCAAAATTGCTTGTATCTCGGGGTTGATTTGTTCCCTGGGAAAAATGTGGATTTAACTACGAAAGCCCACGAGCTCCATTTACCCAATGAGAGTGTCGATGTCATCATCTCGACTGAATGTTTAGAGCACGATCAATTTTATGATTTAACGCTACACAACAGCATTAGAATGCTCAAACCAGGTGGTGCATTTATATTTACATGCGCCACCACAGGACGTCCTGAACACGGCACACGGCGCACCACGCCGGAGGATGCGCCATTTATCCAAGACTGTGGCGAGTGGGGAGATTACTATAAAAATTTGGATGAACAGGATATTCGCCAGGTTCTAGCGATTGATGCTATTTTTGAAACCTATGCCTTTTCTGTCAACACGGCATCGCATGATCTGTATTTTTGGGGAATAAAAAAAGGAATATTGATTGATCGACATGATTACTCCTTTCAAATGATAAACGCTCCTCTGAGTAAACAAGCGCATCAGATATCACACCTCATCGATGAAACCGTTCGCCGTGGCCAATGGGGACAGACTCTCAGTGCAGCATTAAAAGAAGAGCAAGCAAAAATACTAGCGATAACACGCAGCAACTCGTGGCGATTAACGATGCCATTGCGCGAAATAAAGCGATGGGTTTTCTCACCAAGACAACAAACCAAACGCTATGCAAGCGCTGCATTACTCCTAAGTAAACGCGCCTATCAATTGCTGCCACTTAGCTACCAAACAAAACGCAAACACCGCACCATGATTTCTGAGTTGTTCCCAA